>NZ_CAWNYS010000517.1:0-1922 GCF_963878295.1 Aeromonas sp. HMWF014
GTTCATGGGGCAATGTCATGCCAGCACCATCGCACCAGAGGCGCCACTCAGAGAAGAGCTGCTGGACATCGGTCGATTCCGAGGCATGGATAAAACAGGCCTCCGCCAGCCGGGCCGGCTCCTGCAGCAATCCCAGCCGCTCGGCATAGGCCGGGGAGCAGACGGGCAGCAGACGCTCCTCCATCAACAGCTCCCGGTGCAGATCACTGCAGCGAGTCGCGCCGTAGTAGATGGCAAGATCCACCCGCTCTTCGTTGAAATCCACCGCCCCCGCCCGTACCCGCATCATCACGTTCAACCCGGGCCAGCGTTGCTGGAAGCGGGGCAGTCTTGGCATCAACCAGTTGAGCCCCAGCGTGGGTGCAACCCCCACATGGAGCGTCCCTCGCAGATCCTGAGCCCGGATATCTTCAATCTCCTCGTTGATCTGGCGCAGGGAGTGGCTCAGGGTTGCCAGCAGTCGCCCCCCCTCCTCCGTCAATGCCAGCTTGCGGGTCAAGCGAATAAACAGACGAAAACCCAGCAGCCCTTCCAGATGCCGAATACGGTGGCTGATGGCCCCCTGGGTAAGGTTCATCTCCTCGGCGGCGCGAGTAAAGCTGAGGTGACGGGCCGTGCTCTCGAAGGTATGCAGCAGGGCCAGGGTATTCTGTTGTACCAGCATGGATAACCTCGTTATGACGCTCGTTGCGGTGCGGGTCATCAGTATGCCATTTCCCCTCATGCATTAAACTGGCTAATCCATACCCCATCTTATTTCGTTTGTCTGCCCGCGACGGCCCTCCTTTAATGGGGGTCAATCCCTATCCCTGTTCATGAGGTGGACAATGAAAAACGGACTCAAAATTGTGGTCATCGGCGCAGGCTCCAGTTACACCCCGGAGCTCATTGAGGGGCTGATCCAGCGTCAGCACGAGTTGCCACTGCGTGAGCTCTGGCTGGTCGACATCGACGATGGCTGCGAAAAGATGGCGATCATCGCCGCCCTCACCCGCCGCATGTTGGCCAAGGCCGGGCTGGCGGTACGGGTTGAAACAAGGCTGGATCGGGAAGAGGCACTGCGCGGCGCCGACTACGTCTGCTCCCAGTTCCGCGCCGGTTGTCTGGAGGCCCGCATCAGCGATGAGCGGATCTCATTGAAATATGGTCTGATCGGTCAGGAGACCAACGGACTTGGCGGCTTTGCCAACGCTTGCCGGACCATCCCCATCGCCCTGCAGATCGCCGCCGACATGGAGCGTCTCTGCCCCGATGCCTGGCTGCTCAACTTCACCAATCCGTCGGGCATGGTGACCGAAGCTGTGTTGCGCCACAGCAAGATCAAGGTGGTGGGGCTGTGCAACGTGCCGGTGATCATGCAAAAAGGGGTCGCCACTCTGCTGGAGACCCACGATGAGCAGGCGTTCATCATGCAGGTAGCCGGACTCAACCACTTTATCTTCGTGCGCCAGATCCAGCATCAGGGCGAGGATAAGCTTGGCGAGGTGATTGCCCGGCTCGCGCAAGGGCATGATCCACTGGTGCCGCGCAATATTCCCCCCTTTGCCTGGCCCAAGGATCTGCTGGCCAATCTGGGCATGATCCCCTGTGCTTATCTGCGCTACTACTACATGAGCGACGATATTCTCAAGCAGGAGCTCGGTGAGGCCAGTGGCGAAGGAACCCGGGGCGAGGTGGTCAAGGCCATCGAACAGCAGCTGTTCGATCTCTATCGCAACCCGGATCTCGCCGAGAAACCCAAGGCGCTGGAAGGACGCGGCGGCCAGTACTATTCGGAAGCGGCATGCGAGCTGATGAGCGCCATCCACAACGACAAGCGCATCATCATGCACGTCAACACCCGCAACAACGGCGCCATCAACGGTCTGCCGGACGAGTGCGCCGTGGAGGTCAGCGCCCTCATCACCAAGTCGGGTCCGCTC
>NZ_CAWNYS010000517.1:1932-3213 GCF_963878295.1 Aeromonas sp. HMWF014
ATGAAGGAGTTCGAGCAGCTCACCATCGAGGCGGCCATCACCGGCAACCGCCATACCGCCTGGCGTGCCCTGGTGCTCAACCCGCTCATCACCAGCGGCAGTCGGCTGGAACAGGCGCTGGACGAGGTGATTGCCGCCCATCCGGATCTGATGTCGGCCTTCCACTGACCCCCGCGTCTCTCTTCTCTCATCGCTCTCCTCGCTAGCCCGTGCGGGTCACCAGTCTGGTGGCCCGTATTCGTTAAAAATGGCGGCACCCTCTTTACTGTATATAAGACCAGTATATACTGGATGCATACACAGTAATGTTGGCCCATACAGGATGAGACCATGCTGACCCAGCTGACCGTCAACAACTTCGCCATCGTCAAGTTTCTCGAACTCGATCTGCAACCCGGCATGACCTGCATCACGGGTGAGACGGGCGCCGGTAAATCCATCGCCATAGACGCGCTCGGACTCTGCCTCGGCGAGCGGGCCGAAGCCAGCATGGTGCGCCCCGATAGCGACAAGACAGAGGTCAGCGCCCGTTTCCTGCTGGACGACAACCCCGCCGCCCGCGCCTGGCTTGCTGCCAACGAGCTGGACAACGAAGGCGAATGCATAGTGCGGCGGGTACTCTCTGCCGAAGGGCGCTCCCGCAGCTACATCAACGGCGTGCCCGTCCCCCTGACCCAACTCAAGAACCTGGGCCAACTGCTGGTCAACGTCCACGGCCAGCACGCCCACCAGCTTCTGCTCAAACCCGACTATCAACTCAATTTGCTGGATGGCTATGCCGGCCATCACCTGCTGCTGGACGAAGTGCGCCAGCACTATCAGTTATGGCGCCAGCTGCAAAATGAGCTCAACCGCCTCAAGGCTGAACAGCAACAGCGGGAGGCTCGCCGTCAGCTCATCGAATATCAGGTACAGGAGCTGGACGAATTTGCCCTGCAACCGGGAGAGTTCGAGGCGATCGAAGAGGAGCACCAGCGGCTCGCCAACGGCACAGAGCTGATGCAGGAGTGCGGTGCCTGTCTCGATCTGCTCTATGACAACGAAGAGACCACCATCGCCGGCTTGTTGCAGGTCTCCGTCGACAAGGCCGAGAGCCTGGTGGGCATGGACAGCCGGCTCACCCCTGTGCTGCAGATGCTGAACGAGGCGATGATAGGCGTGCAGGAGAGCCACAGCGAGCTGCGCAGTTACCTCGATCGGCTGGAGCTGGATCCCGAGCGCTTCAACGAGCTCGAATCCCGCCTCTCCAAAGCCATCAATCTGGCCCGCAAGCACCATGTA
>NZ_CAWNYS010000517.1:3223-8148 GCF_963878295.1 Aeromonas sp. HMWF014
GCACCATCAGGATCTAGCCAGTGATCTCGCCCGCCTCAACTCCGACGAAGAGCGCCTAGAAGGCATGGAAGATGAACTGGCCAAGGCCCGCCTCGCCTTCGTCCAGGCCGCCGAAGCCCTGAGCCAGAGCCGTCAACGTTACGCCCAGGAGCTAGGCACCAAGGTGACCGCCAGCATGCACGAGCTGGCGATGCCCGATGGCTGCTTCGCCATCGAGGTGCGACCGGATGCCCAGAGCAGCCTCTCGCCCCTTGGCATAGATAGAGTGGAATTTATGGTCACCACCAACCCGGGGCAACCTATCCAGCCGCTGGGCAAGGTGGCTTCCGGCGGTGAGTTGTCGCGGATCAGCCTCGCCATCGTGGTGATCAGCGCCCGCAAGGTCTCCACTCCCACCCTGATTTTCGATGAGGTGGATGTGGGGATCAGCGGCCCCACTGCCGCTGTGGTGGGTCGTCTGCTGCGCCAGCTCGGTGAATCCACTCAGGTGATGGTGGTGACTCACCTACCGCAGGTGGCAGGCAAGGGTCACCAGCATATGGTGGTGAGCAAGCACACTGACGGCAAGACCACGGAGACCCAGATGCAAGCGCTGGATCAGGGATCCCGCCTCAAGGAGCTGGCTCGCCTACTGGGCGGCGACCATATCACGGACATTACCCTGGCCAACGCCCGCGAGCTGCTGGCCACCTGATCAACCATGTCCGGGCCAGCAACAAAAGGGAGGGGCAGACCCACAGGGTTGGGTGCTTCTTCTTTTTATTGCTCCCCCTCATTGCCCCTGCTCTTTTTCTCACCCAGCCCCCAGGCCAGCCAACATCAGAGGAGCCTCCCTGACCCGGTTCGGGTACTGGCGCCAGCGGTGAACCAAGCAACACCTGAGCCACAGCCCGGTTCCTGAGTCTGGGCTGCAACATGATGCTAGCCCGGCCTGCTCCACACAGCAGGAGCGATCGGGCCAGCCTGGTTGCCACAAGCAGCACAGGCTGCATAGAGTGTCACCCGACCGGGGGGCAAGCTCGCACTCCTGTTCGCCATCTTAACCACGTCTCCTGCCCGACTTGCGTCATCGCGATCTCGGCCGAGTCTCCAACATCAGGAATGTCTGTATGCTCCATGTGTTTGGCCACAAGAACCCCGATAGCGACAGCATCTGCACTGCTCTGGTCACCGCTGACTGGCTCAATCGTCAGGGCCGACAGGCCCAGGCCTATGCCCTGGGTGAACCCATTGCCGAAACCCGCTTCATTCTTGAAACCGCCGGGGTCGATGCCCCTCCCCTGTTGCAGGGCAGCGTGGCCAACAAATCTGTGTTTCTGGTGGATTTCAGCGAGCTGGAGCAGGGGCCTGAGGGGCTGGCTGAGGCCGACGTGCAGGGGCTGATCGATCACCACAGAATCGGCACGCTCATCACCCGGGGCCCGCTCGATGCCTGGATCCGGGCCGTGGGGTGCAGCGCCACCGTCCTGCTTGAGCTGATGGGCTATGACACCCTCTCCCGCCCCCAGGCTCGGCTGCTGCTGGGGGCCATCATCAGCGATACCTTCAACCTCACCTCGCCGACCACCACGGCCCGTGATCGCGCCGCCGTCAATGCGCTGTTGCCCCTGGCCGATCTGGCGCTGGAACCCTTTGCCCAGACCCTGCTGGAGCGGCGTACCCAGATTGGTGACGCCCCTATGACAGAACTGCTCGTCGCCGATGAGAAGGCGTACCAGATCGCCGGCTACAAGCTCTATGTCAGCCAGATCTGCGTGATGGACCCGGCGCCGATCCACACCCGCCAGACCGAGCTGGCGCAGGCCATGCAAGACCGGCTGGAGCAAGATGAGCTGGATGCCTATGTGCTGATGCTGACCGATCTGGCCAAGGGCGGCAGCCTGCTCTACTTCGCCAGCAACGGCATACTGCCCGAGCAGCCAACCCATCTGGCTGGTGCCGTCAGCCGCAAGAAAGAGGCGCTGCCCTGGCTGAGCCAGTATCTCTCCTCAGACCCCGTTTGAGTGCAGCGAAGAGGGAGCCGGCCCAGGGCTGGCTCTCTGCCCCTCTCTCTTCGTCACCCCATCTTCCGACCGCCTCCCGCACGCCCCAAACCGCTCCCGCCCGCAACTTCATCGATGCCAAACCACAGGATCCCGGGGGCTGACGCCCATCCACAACGCCAACATGCTTCCCGGCCATGATGTTCACTGCCACCAGACCAGTACACCGTGAAAAAGCGGGTTTCCCTTCATTTTCCATTCAACCCGGTCTGTTATGATGATGTGAACGAACATGGCTTGACGATGCATCACCGACAAAACGTGACGCCAGACGCGCAAAAACCGGTTCGTTTTATGCGACACATAGCGGAACACAGTGGTAGGAGACAGACAGTTTGTCCCCGGTGTCCCGCACCATGCCAAGGAGAACTGCTTATGACCCCAACCCATATTGTGCTGTTACTGGAAGGCAAGGATTACGAGCAGGATACCCTGGCCAAAGCAAGCCGCCTGGTACAGGGAATGGGCGGTGATTTGACCCTGCTGCACCTGACCCACAGCAGCAAGATGCGCCGCAATAGCCTCTCACTGTCCGAGGAAGAACGCAGTGCCCAAGGCACGCTGGATGCCAAGGCCATCATCAGCGAGCTCATCACCACCCTGCTGCACCCGGTGGATTACCAGTGTCTGGTGGTCGATGACGTGGTGCCTAATCTGAAGCGCTGGCTGGATGCGCACCCGACGGATCTGTTGCTGGTGGGCAGCCGCCACCACTGGATGGAAGGGTCACTGGCCCGCCTGCTCATCTACAAGCTGCCGATCGATATCCAGATCTGCCACGAACCCTACACCGAACAGCTCAAGACCATAGGTTAATCTGCCCGGCGCCCATCCCACGGGTGGGCGCCGCTTGCCAACATGCCATCGCCTCGCTTTATTTCCTCTCGCCCCATTCCCTCGCACCTCGCAACTCTGTCCATCCAAACCGCCGCCCGGTCATTGCCATAACGGCAGGCAAGGCCGGTAATGACAAAGCTATCTACATGTTTCCTTACATATTCATCGCTGTTTTTTAAGCCTCGTTTGCTGCAGGATATTGCCCTTGCACGCCTTCGCACGTTTCTTTCAGGTGATAAATGAACATAACCCCCAAGCAGCGAAAATTTGCCCTGCTCATCCTGCTCCCGCTGGCCGCCATCACTTGGCTGGCCTGGCCGAGCAAGGCCCCCGAGCCCGTGCTGAGCGCGTCAGTGACCCGCCAGGATGTGGAGCAGACTGTGCTGGCCAGCGGCGTCCTGCAGGCCATAGAGCAGGTGGATGTGGGTGCCCAGGTCTCGGGTCAGGTGACCTATCTGGCGGTCGAGGCCGGACAAAACGTCAAGCAAGGGGACCTGCTAGCCGAAATAGACCCGCTGATCGCCCAGAACAACCTCAAGACCGCCGAGGCGGATCTTGCCAGCCGCCGTGCCCAGCTCAAGATCAAGCAGGCACAGCTCAAGCAAAACGAGCTGGCCTGGCGTCGTCAGCAGCAGATGTTCAAGCAGGAAGCCAGCTCCCGCGCCGATCTGGAGAGCGCCGAAGCCCAGCTGGCGGTCACCCGAGCAGAGCTGCAGAGCGCCCAGGCCGAGGTCGAGAATGCGCTGATCAAGGTGGATCGCACCAAGACGGAGCTGGGCTATAACCGCATCCTTGCCCCGATGGATGGCACAGTCGTCAGCATAGTGACCCGCCAGGGCCAGACCCTGGCCGCCAGCCAGACGGTGCCGACCCTGCTCAAGCTCGCCAACCTGGAGACCATGACAGTCAAGGCGCAAATCTCGGAAGCGGATGTCACCCGGGTCAAGGCCGGCATGCCGGTCTATTTCACCCTGATGGGGGATGTGGACACCCGCTATCACGGCACCCTGCGCACGGTGGAGCTGGCCCCCACCAACATCAACGAGCCGGCCGCCAGCACCACAGCCACCAGCAATGCCGCCGTCTACTACTACGCCCTGTTCGACGTGCCCAATCCGGATCACACCCTGCGGGTCGCCATGACCACGCAAGTCACCATAGTGCTCGGCGAGCGCAAGCAGGTGCTGACCATTCCACAGACGGCTCTTGGCAAGAAGCTGGGGGAGAACGAGTACGAGGTGACCCTGCTCAAGGATGATGCTCAGAAAGAGACACGCCGCATCAAGACCGGCATGAAGGATGACATCAAGGTCGAGGTGGTCAGCGGCCTGAGCGAGCAGGAGCAGGTCACCCTGGGCCAGGGCAAGCCGGTCAGCGGCGGCGACGTGGAGATCATATTGTGAGCGAGACGCTGATCCAGCTTAAGGGTATAGAGCGGCGCTATCCGAGCGGGGAACACGAGGTCACCGTCCTGCATCCACTGGATCTGACCATTGAAGCAGGGGAGATGATCGCCATCGTCGGCGCCTCTGGCTCCGGCAAATCCACGCTGATGAACCTGCTCGGCTGCCTCGATCGTCCAAGCGCTGGCCAGTATCTGTTTCGGGGGCAGGACACCGCCACCCTGGATGCCCTCTCCCTGGCCCGGTTGCGCTGCCACCACTTTGGCTTCATCTTTCAGCGCTACCACCTGCTGCCGCACCTCAATGCCGCCGCCAATGTGGAGATCCCGGCCGTCTATGCCGGCGCCTCCCGTCCCGAACGGCAAGCACGCTCCCACGCCCTGCTGGCACGGCTGGGTTTGAGCGATCGCAGCCATCACACTCCGGGCCAGCTCTCCGGCGGCCAGCAGCAGAGGGTCAGCATCGCCCGGGCGCTGGCCAATGGCGGCGAGGTGATCCTGGCGGACGAACCCACAGGGGCCCTCGACAGCCAGAGCGGCAAGGAGGTGATGGCCATCCTCAAGGAGCTGCACGCTCAGGGCCACACCATCATACTGGTGACCCACGACATGGCGGTGGCCAGCCACGCGGATCGCATCATCAC
>NZ_CAWNYS010000518.1:0-2249 GCF_963878295.1 Aeromonas sp. HMWF014
CCGCCGGTATCGATCTCTCGGTCGGCTCTGTGCTGGCCCTGTGCGGCGCGCTGGCAGCCACCATGGTCGCCATGGAGCTGCCCATCGCGCTGGTGGTGCCCCTCACTCTGGGAGCAGGAGCCCTGCTGGGCGGCGTCAGCGGCCTCATCATTGCCAAAGGCAAGGTGCAAGCTTTCATCGCCACACTGGTCACCATGACCGCCCTGCGCGGCGTGACCATGGTCTATACCGAAGGGCGCCCCATCTCCACCGGCTTCAGTGAGGGTGCCGATCACTTCGCCTGGCTCGGTACCGGTTACCTGTTCGGTCTGCCAGTGCCCATCTGGCTGATGGCCATCGTCTTCCTGCTAGCCTGGTTCATGCTCAACCACACTCGCCTCGGCCGTTACATCTACGCCCTGGGCGGCAACGAATCGGCCACCCGCCTCTCCGGCATCAATGTGGCCAGGGTGAAACTGGCGGTGTATGGTTTGTGCGGTATGTTGTCGGCACTGGCCGGGCTCATCGTTACCTCCCGCCTCTCCTCGGCCCAGCCGACTGCAGGCATGGGTTACGAGCTGGATGCCATCGCCGCCGTGGTGCTGGGTGGAACCAGTCTGATGGGTGGCAAGGGTCGCATCATGGGAACCCTGATCGGGGCACTCATCATCGGCTTCCTTAACAACGCCCTCAACCTGCTCGACGTCTCGTCCTATTACCAGATGATCGCCAAGGCCAGCGTGATTTTGCTCGCCGTGATGATCGATAACAAAAGCAAGTAAGCACACACAAGGAATGAAATGATGAAAAAGCTCAATACCCTGCTCGCTGCCGCCATCATGTCCGTGCTGGGCACAGCCCAGGCCGCCGATCACACCCTGGCCATGGTAGTTTCCACCCTTAACAACCCCTTCTTCGTCACCATGAAAGAGGGGGCTGAAGCCAAGGCCAAGGAGCTTGGCTACCAACTGGTGGTACTGGACTCCCAGAATGATCCGGCCAAGGAACTCTCCAACATGGAAGATCTCACCGTGCGCAAGGTCAATGCCATCCTGATCAACCCGACCGACTCCGAGGCTGTGGGCAACGCCATCCGCCTGGCCAACAAGGCCAACATTCCGGTGCTGACTCTGGACCGTGGCGCAGCGCAGGGTGAGGTCAAGGCCCACATTGCCTCCGACAACGTAGCTGGCGGCAAGCTGGCTGGCGACTTCATCACCCAGAAACTGGGTGCCGGTGCCAAGGTCATTCAACTCGAGGGGATCGCCGGTACCTCCGCCGCCCGTGATCGTGGCGAAGGTTTCGCCCTGGCCGTGGCCGCCAACAAGCTGCAAGTGCTGGCTTCCCAACCTGCCGACTTTGACCGCACCAAGGGTCTGAACGTGATGGAAAACCTGCTGGCGGCCCATCCGACCGTACAGGCCGTGTTCGCCCAAAACGACGAAATGGCATTGGGTGCCATCCGCGCCGTGCAAGCCGCCGGTAAAGAGGTGATGATCGTCGGCTTCGACGGCACTGACGATGGCAAGGCCGCCGTGGCCAGGGGTAAACTGGCCGCCACCGTGGCCCAGCAACCAGCCCTGATCGGTGCTATTGGCGTCGAGACCGCCGACAAGGTGCTCAAAGGCCTGCCGGTAGAAAAATCCATCCCGGTACCGCTGCAAGTGGTCAGCAAGTAAGGTGACGGGGGAGGTTCGCCTCCCCCCTTTGCCCCCGGTCTTCGATTAACCGTGCATCTTGGCTTGGGCCCACTCAAGCCAAGATGTTCCAAATCAAGGGTGATAAGAATGAATCGTCTCGTTGTTCTGGGCAGTGTCAATGCAGACCATGTACTGCGCGTTCCTCACTTCCCCCGCCCGGGTGAAACTCTGACCGGCCACAGCTATCAAGTCGTCCCCGGTGGCAAGGGGGCCAATCAGGCGGTCGCCGCCGCACGCCTCGGCGCCCCCGTCTCCTTTATTGCCCGCATCGGTGATGACGCCATCGGCCGCCAGATGAAAGCTGGTTTTGCCCAGGATGGCATCGACGTCAGTGCCGTTGAGCTCGACGACACCCTGCCCACCGGTATCGCCATCATCTATGTGAGCGATGAGGGGGAGAACAGCATCGGCATCTCCGCCGAAGCCAACAGTGCTCTCTCCCCTGCCATAGTGAAGCACCACGAAGTCCTGATTGCCGACGCTCATACCCTGCTGTTGCAACTGGAAGTGCCGCTCGAGAGCGTATTCGAAGCGGCCCGTCTGGCCCGCGCCCACGGCACCCGGGTAGTG
>NZ_CAWNYS010000519.1:0-5754 GCF_963878295.1 Aeromonas sp. HMWF014
TGGGAGAGCTGAGCACTGAGCTCGGCCAGCTCATCCTTGCGCCGAAAGCTCGACACGGCGCCGATCAACTTGCCGTCCCGCACCAGCGGCAGCCGGTTGACGATGAGCTGCTGACCGTTGAGCACTATCTCTTCATCAAACTGGGGACGGGGATCCTGAATGAGGGAGAGCATGCGGCTCTCCGGCAACAAGCGGGTGATGGGCTGGCCTATGGCCGTCCTTGCCGCCTGCTCGTCGAGGCGCAACAACCGGATGCCATTGGGGTTGAGGGAAGTGAGCCGCCCCTGTTCATCTATGGTGAGGATCCCTTCACGCACCGTGCGCAGGGTACAATCCAGCTCCGCATAGAGGCGCCCGATCTGCTCGGGCTCGAACCCCAGCAGGGCCCGCTTGTAGCGGCGCGCCAGCCAGGCAGCAGCGGCGCTGTTGAGCAAGACGATAATCAGAGTCATCGCCAGACCAAAGCGCAGAAAACCCTGCAGATCCGCATCAATATCGCGCACCAGATAACCGACCGACACCACGCCGATGACCTGTTCCATCTCGTCGCGGATCGGTCCCTTGCCGCGCACTGAAACCCCGAGCGATCCCTCAGCCCGGGAGGTGTAAGCCTCCCCTTGCTGGGCTCGCTTGGGATCGTCTCCGACCATGGGCTGGCCGATGCGATCCGCATTGGGGTGCACCAGCCGCCGCGCCTCCTTGTCGCCGATGACGATGTAACTGGCGCCAACCTCGGCGCGGATCCGCTCCACCAGCAGGTTGAGCCGGGCGGTATCACCCCGCTTCACCCCAGAGATGATCCCGGGTTCACGAGCCACCAGCCGCGCCACGTCGAGGGCCTGATCCCCCACCTCGCGGTAGCGCTGCTCGGAAACGTAGTAGTAGCTGGCCCCGCTCAGCAGCACCAGTTGCAGCAGACTGACCAGACAGAGCATCAGCAGGAAGCGTCCTTGCAACCCGAGTCTCATGCCTCCTTGTCACCTCGCAACAGGTCGAGCAGCAGGCTGCCGTCGCGCAGGACCTTGTGCACCTGCACCGAGGTGGGCTTGGTGGGATCTTCGTAAAAGTGGGTAGACTCGATTTGCAGCCGTACCAGGTATTCGGCCGGCAACTGGCTGGCCAGAGACTGGTGCAACATGGGGAACAGCAGCCGATCGGCGCGGGTGATCTCCCCCCCCAGCAGCAGCTTGCCCGGATTGAGCAGGCAGATGAGGTTGGAGAGCACCCGTGAGAGACGACCGGCCGCCTGATGCAATATGTCCTGGCACAGGCTGTTGCCCGCCAGCGCCAGCTCGCACAACTCGCGGATGGTAACGCTCTCGGGCAGATCATGCTCCTGCATGCGTTCGCGCAGCTCCCGGTATTGCGCCTCCAGTGCCTGATTGGTCACCAGGGTACAGGCGCAGCCAAAGCCACCGCAGTAGCAACGCTGGCCATAGGGCTCGAGCTGCAGGTGGCTGAGATCGCCGAGCAGGGACGACTCGCTCTCGATGAGCTGGCCATTGACCACCATGCCGACACCTATGTCGTTATGCACGAACACCAGCACCGCATCGGCGCAGTTTTTGGCGGCCCCCCACTCGCGCTCGGCCTGGATCCAGGTGCGCACGTCGCCACTGACCAGCACGGGTACCTCAAACGCCTGTTGCAGGGTGGGGCCAAGCGGCCAGTTACGCAGATCATAAAAGGGGAAGTGCTTGACCATGCCGGAGTGGCGCTCCACCTGCCCCGGCAGGCACAGTGCAATACAGGCAAGGCGCAGCGCTTTCTTTGGCAGGAAACCCTGGATGGCGCGCACCAGGCTGACCAGCAGGTCGGCACGCTCAGCCTCGCTGAAGGTGTGACGATGACGGGCGAGGGAGCGACCGGCCAGATCGAACAGGGCCATGTCCACATAGCCACGGCCAAGCCGCATGGAGAGAAACTGGAAGCGACGCTCGTTGATGCGCAGCAGGGTCTGACGGCGACCACGGCCCACCGAGCTCTCGCCACAGGTCACCACCAGACCGCCATCGAGCAGTTCACGGGTGATCTTGGTGATGCTGGCCGGAGAGAGGCCGGTCAAACGGGACAGATCGGTACGGGACAGCTCCTTGTGCTCCTCCAGGCTGGCGTAGACCAGACCATAGTTGAGCTGACGGATCAAATCGATACTGCCTTTCACGATCTCATTCATAGGATATGGGTTAACGAAAAGAGCGGATGGTGACAATTTTCCCACATTCTCCGCCAATCCCCAAATTTGCCGTCTGGAAATCACGTCCAGACGGCAAAAATGCGATCAGTAGCGGAATTGGGAGACAAGTTTGCGCAATTTGTCACCCGTGCTGGCCAAGTCGCGGGTGGTACTGTTGGACGCCACAGCCGCATCGGTCAGCTCGCTGACGATCTGCTGTATGGCCACCAGGTTCTTGTTGATCTCCTCGGAGACCGCATGTTGCTCCTCGGCCGCCGTCGCTATCTGTATGTTCATATCATTGATGGTACTGACCGCCATCACCATGCTGTCGAGGGAGGTGGCGATATGGCTCGCCTCCTGTACCGTCTCCTGGCTGCGCTCCTCGCTGGCCTGCATCACGTCTACCGCCTGTTTGACACCGCTTTGCAACCGCTGCAGCATCTCGTTGATCTCCTTGGTGCTCTGCTGGGTACGGCCCGCCAGGGAGCGCACCTCGTCCGCCACTACCGCAAATCCGCGCCCTTGCTCGCCCGCCCGGGCCGCTTCGATGGCGGCGTTGAGTGCCAGCAGGTTGGTCTGTTCGGCAATGCCGCGAATGACCTCAACCACGGATCCTATCTTGCCGGTCTCGTGCGCCAGCTGCTCGATAACGCCGGAGGCGGTATGCACCTCGTCCACCAGTCGGTTGATGCTGTTGATGGCGGAATCCACCACCCCACGGGCGGCATGGGATTCGCGCGCAGCGTCGCTGGTAGCAGTGGCTGCGTTGGAGGCGCTGGCCGCCACTTCCTGAGCGGTGGAGCTCATCTCGGTCACGGCGGTGACCACCTGATCCGTCTCCCGGCTGTGGCCGTGCATCTGATGGTCATAGTGCTCGCTCAGGTGGTGCAGCTTCTCCACCGCACTGAAGAGATGATTGCTGGTCTCTCCCACCTGACTCACCACCGACTGGATCCGCTCGACGAAGCGGTTGAAGGCGGTGGCCAGCTGGCCAATCTCGTCATGACTCTGCACCTTGAGGCGCTGGGTCAAATCCCCCTCCCCGTCGGCGATGTCATTGAGGGCCGATACCGCATCCGCCAGCGGTCGGGTGACCCGATTGCCGATCAGCACTGTCACTGCCAGGGTTATTCCCAGGATCACCAGGATCAACAGCACGCTGCTTTGCAAGGAGTTGTGCATGTTGCTCTCACGCTCGGCGCGCAGCGCCGCCAGCTCGTTGTCGATGTCATCGATGTAAAAACCCGTGCCGATGACCCACTGATACTTGTCGAGCACCAGGTTGAAGGAGAGCTTGGGCACATCCCGCCCGATGGAGGGCTTGGCGGTCCAGTACTCGGAAAAGCCATCCCCCTGGCGCGCCGCCTTGATGATCTCCTGGATCAACAGCTTGCCCTTGGCATCCTTGTCCTGCCAGCGGTTTTGACCCTCCATCTCGGGGCGGGTCGGCAGCAATACGGTATTGCCCTGAAAGTCATAGATGAAGAAATAGCCATCGCTGCTGTAGCGCAATGGTCGCAGGATCTCGGTGACCTGCTTGCGCGCTTCCGGGGAGTCTGGCTGGTTATAGACCCTGTCGACGGCCGTCTTGGCGAGCATCAGGTAGCTGCTGAGCAATGCCTTGCGATCCTGGATCGCATTCTCCCGCGCCACCACCAGATCAGCTTCCAAATCACTCTTGAACATCATGTAGTTGCTGAGGTTGACCACCAGGGCCATCAGGAGCACGGGGATAGCTCCCAGCAACAAAATTTTCTGCTTTAGCGTCATCTTTCACATCCTTACAGCTGTCTTTATTGGTGTTTCGTTCCTACCTAACCAGTATAGGGCGCTGGTCGGCAGGGACCCGCTTTCGCTACAATCCCCGCACCTCCTCTATCGACCCTGATGGGCTGACATATGAAAAAATGTCCTTGCGGTTCAACTCTTTCTTTCGAACTGTGCTGTGGATCACTGCACCAGGGGGCCGAGGCGCAGACCCCGGAGCAGCTGATGCGCTCCCGTTACAGCGCCTTCGTGCTGGGACTGGGCGACTATCTGGTGCACAGCTGGCACCCTGATCATCTGGGGGGATTGACGGCTGATCAACTCTCCCACACCGACACCCGCTGGGATGGGCTGGAGATCCTCGCCGCCCAAGGCGGCCCTTCGGACAAAACCGGCGTGGTGGAGTTCAAGGCCTGGTTCAAGGAGGGGGATGAGCGCCACTGTCTGCATGAGCGTTCCCGCTTCGTGCGCCATCAGGGACGCTGGGTCTACACAGATGGCGAGCAGGATCCGACACCACTGCAGGCTGGTCGCAACGACCCTTGCCCCTGTGGCAGCGGCAAGAAGTTCAAGAAATGCTGCGGTTGAGTGGCGGCTAACTCATGCAGAGGGGGCCCTGGTGGCCCCTTCTCTTTTAATACGGGAGTGTGACAAGAATCACGATTTGCTCATTATTTCGCACCAAAATGAGCGTTTACGAGCATTAATTTGGCCCATATCAAACATTTTCGGCCCGAGAGGCGCCACACTGGCGTCATCTGGAAGAGATGAGACGGTCAAGAATGAAAAGAATAACCACACAAGTCGTCATCATAGGGGGTGGCGCCACCGGAGCCGGCATCATGCGCGATTGCGCACTGCGCGGCATCGACTGCATCCTGCTGGAACGGGATGACATCGCCGCCGGCACCACCGGCCGCAACCACGGCCTGCTCCACTCGGGTGCCCGCTACGCGGTGACGGATCCGGAATCCGCCCGCGAGTGCATTCAGGAGAACCGCATCCTCAAGCGGATCGCCAGCCATTGCGTCGAGGAGACGGGCGGTCTCTTCGTCACCCTGCCGGAAGATGACATCAATTTTCAAAATACCTTCATGAATGCCTGCGCTCTGGCGGGCATTGATGCACGCCAGATGGATCCGTCTGATGCGCTGCGCCTCGAGCCCAACGTTAATCCGGCGCTGATCGGCGCCATTCAAGTGCCGGACGGCACTGTCGATCCCTTCCGCCTCGCCGCCGCCAACGTGCTGGATGCCAAAGAACACGGCGCGCGCATCTTCACCCACAGCAAGGTGCTGGGGCTGCTCCGCACCCAGGATCGGGTCCATGGCGTCAAGGCCATCAACACCCGCACTGGCGAGGCGTTCGAGGTGGAGTGTCAGGAGGTGATCAATGCCGCCGGGATCTGGGGCCAGCAGATCTGCGAGTACGCCGATCTCGGCATCCGCATGTTCCCGGCCAAGGGTTCGCTGCTCATCATGGATTACCGCATCAACCAGATGGTGCTCAACCGCGCCCGCAAACCGGCGGATGCGGACATTCTGGTGCCGGGCGATACCATCTCCCTCATCGGTACCACCTCCAGCCGCATCGACTACCACAAGATTGACCAGCTCACTGTGGATCCTGAGGAGGTGGAAGTGCTGCTGCGCGAGGGGATTAAACTTGCCCCCATCATGGCGCGCACCCGTCTGCTGCGCGCCTACGCCGGGGTTCGCCCCCTGGTGGCGGTGGATGGCGACGAGACCGGCCGCAACATCAGCCGCGGCATAGTCCTGCTCGATCACAGCGATCGCGACGGCCTCAAG
>NZ_CAWNYS010000519.1:5764-7765 GCF_963878295.1 Aeromonas sp. HMWF014
CGGAGAAGGTTTCCGCACCCGGTCTGTCGGTGCCGGTCGAAGGCTCCGCCCAATACCGCCACGGCGAGCGGGTCATCGCCTTCTTCCGTGACAATCCCAAGGCCAACGCCCTCATCTGCGAGTGCGAAATGGTCACCGCGGGTGAAATCGAATATGCCCTGCGCGAGCTGGACGTGGACAACCTCATCGACCTGCGCCGCCGCACCCGTCTGGGCATGGGCCCCTGTCAGGGTGAACTGTGCGCCTATCGCGCCGCCGGTCTGATGCAGGAGTATGGCAAGGCCGATGGCCGTCAGGCCTGCGTCATGCTGCGCCAATTCCTGGAAGAGCGTTACAAGGGCACCCGCCCCGTGCTGTGGGGCGATGCCCTGCGTGAAGCCGAGTTTACCTACTGGATCTACGAAGGGCTGTTTGGTCTGGGAGAGTGGACGGCGCCCCATCTGGTGGCCGAGCCTCCCTTTCCTCTCGACCCCCTGACCAAGACAGAAGACCACAGCCAGGCCCCATTGGCTCAAGGAGTGCAGTCATGAAATTTGACAGTATCGTGATAGGCGGCGGCATGGCGGGCCTCTCGGCGGCGCTACGCCTCGCCGAAGCGGGTCAGAAGACGCTGCTGATGGCCTCTGGCCAGAGTGCCCTGCACTTCTCCTCCGGCTCCATCGATCTGCTGGAGAGCGACGGCGATCCCCGCACCGCCCTGCCCGCCTTCATGGCCGAGCATCCGGACCACCCTTACAGCAAAGTAGGCCTGACCAACATAGAGGCGAGCCTCGCCGATCTGCAGCGCCACTGCCACGAGCAGGGGCTGCCCCTGTTTCGCCAGGAGACCAACCACCAGCGGCTGACCCCCATAGGCACCCTCAAATCCACCTGGCTGTCACCCCACACCTGCGCCTGCCTGACAGATGCACCGTCCCCCGATGCCATCTTGCTGGCTACCCTGGAAGGGTTTCGCGACTTTCACCCGGCGCTCGCAGCCGCCAACCTGGCGACCCATCCACGCTTCGCCCACTGCCACATCATGACGGGCGAAATTCGCCTGCCCCAGCTTGCCGAATTCAGCCGCAATCCCCACGAGTTTCGCTCTGCTGACATAGCCCGCCTGTTTGACAAACAACAGGGCGACCAGCCCGATCTGCTGGCAGATCTGGCTCGCGAGATCTGCCGCATGGTGCACGAGAGCAGCGATCCCGGTTGCCGCCATGTTGTATTGCCCGCCTGCCTGTCGCTGGGGCTGGTCGGCCCCCGTCTGGCGGAGCTGGAAAAACGCACCGGCTGCACCATCAAGGAGGTGGCGACCATGCCGCCATCACTCATCGGCATGCGGATGCAAGAGGCCCTCAAGCGCCGCTTCCTGGCCCTTGGCGGCACCTTCCTCACCAGCGAACGGGTGCTGGGCGCCCGCTATGAGGGGGACAGAGTCATAGGCGTACACAGCCAGAATGGCGATGACCAACTGTTCGAGGCGGACAACTTCGTGCTCGCCTCCGGCAGCTTCTTCAGCCGCGGCCTCGAATCCCGGCTGCGTGGCATTCGCGAGCCTATCTTCAATGCCGATGTGCTGAGTCTGGAGGAGCGTGACGCCTGGGCCGGTCGCCGCCTGTTCGACCACCACCCCTTCATGGGCTTCGGGGTCAAGACGGATGACACGCTGCGGGTAATGCGCGGCGGCAAGCCGCTCACCAACCTCTATGGGGCGGGCAGCGTGCTGGCTCACTATGATCCGATCCGCGAAGGCTCCGGCTCCGGTGTCGCCGTTGCCACCGGCTGGCAGGCCGCCTGCCATATTCTGGCAGGGGTGTGAGATGCCAACCCTGCATTTCCTGACTGCGGGCCGTTCGCTGCCCGCTCGACAACCCCATTGCCGCGTCCCTTGCGCTTTCAATCCGGCCCGGGAGGAGTAAATCATGCTACTGGATCACGCCAACCAAACTTTCGATCAGTGCATCAAATGCACCGTCTGCACCGCCTACTGCCCGGTGGCCAAAGCCAATCCCGCCT
>NZ_CAWNYS010000519.1:7775-9806 GCF_963878295.1 Aeromonas sp. HMWF014
TGTGAAGTGGCCTGCCCGAGCGGGGTGCGCATCGGCGACATCATCGCCAAGGCCAAACACAAGTACAGCGGCTTCAAACCCGGGATCCGCGAATTCGTGCTCTCCCACACCGATCTGATGGGCGGCATGTCCACCCTGATGGCGCCCGTGGTCAACTTCACCACCGGGCTCAAGCCCATGAAGCTGGTACTGGACAAGGCGCTGGGCGTCTCCTCCCACCGCGACCTGCCCAAGTATTCGCAAGGCACCTTCCGCGGCTGGTACAAGAAGCAGAAAGCCAGCCAGGCCCAATATGAGCGCCAGATAGCCTATTTCCACGGCTGCTACGTCAACTACAACCACCCGCAGCTTGGCAAGGAGCTGGTGCAAGTGCTCAACGCCATGAACATAGGCATGCAACTGCTGGAGCGGGAGAAGTGCTGCGGTGTGCCGCTGATTGCCAACGGATTCATGGACAAGGCCAAGCAGCAGGCGGCCTTCAACATCAAGCAACTGGAGAACACCCTGCTGGGCAACGAGATGCCGCTCTTAGCCACCTCCTCCACCTGCGGCTTCACCCTGCGCGATGAATACCCCCACCTGCTGGAGCAGGACAACCACAAGGTGCGCGATCGCATCTCGCTGGTGACCCGCTTCCTGTGGAACGAGTTCTACAAGGGCAACAAACCGGCCATGAAGCCGCTGGACCTGCACATCGCCTACCATACCCCTTGCCACATGGAGAAGATGGGCGGCGTCATCTATACACTCGAATTGCTGCGCGCCATTCCCGGGGTAAAGGTGACGGTACTGGAGTCCCAGTGCTGCGGCATCGCCGGCACCTACGGCTTCAAGTCGGAGAACTACGAGACCAGCCAGGCCATAGGTGAAGGGTTGTTTGATCAGATAAACCGCCTCAAGCCTGATCTGGTCATCACCGACTGCGAGACCTGCAAGTGGCAGATCGAGATGAGCACGGCGTTTCGCTGCGAACATCCCATCCACCTGCTGGCTCAGGCGCTGGCATAAGGGACCACAGTGGCAGATGGATATAGAGATGAGCACTCCGATTTCCGCTGTGCACACCCCATCCACCTGCTGGCTCAGGCGCTGGTCTGATAACACAATCGCCCGCGAATGGATAAACTAAAGAGCCGGCAATCGCCGGCTCTACCTTTACTCGTTTGCATATTCCGCGCATCAAGGGTGCTGGATGATCAAACTCTGGTTATCAAGCATGGACTGCAAGATATCGTGGGATGAGCTACTGGCAACATGCCAGCTGCTCAAGTCCACGTCCTTCAGGGTGATCTGCTGAGTCACCTGGCCATCCCCCGCCGGTGATACCGAGAGACTCACGTCGCTCAGCCCGCTGCTGCCGGTGGCCACACTGGCGGAGAGGTGATTGAGCAAGCCATCCACGCTGTTGTCGGTCACCCCGTGCAACATGTCAGTCAGATCGATCTTGTCCCCCTCTTCCGGGCGAAAGTCGGTAATGGTATCCATGGCAGGCAACGCCGCCGTCCCCTCATCACCACTTCCCCACACGAAGAGATCGCTGCCGGCACCGCCAGTCAGAATGTCGTTACCTTGGCCCCCCCTGAGCACGTCATCCCCCTGGCCAGCCAGGATCCGATCATCTCCACCGGAACCAAACAGCCAGTCACTCTGATCCGAGCCCTGCAGGTCATGGCCGCTCTGACTGTGGACGATGACCGTATCGGACGGGGAACTGATGATAGCGCCACCCACACTGGACTCTGCACTCAGGGTCAGAGCGTGATCTCCCACCGGCAGATCCTTGAGATAGATCGGCACGGATTGATCCATCGGCAGTAGCCAGTCACCGTTGCTGTCGGCATGACCCACACTCTGACCATGCTCGTCCACCACCTGGCCGCCGCCCAGGTTGTGGATGCGAACGGAGAGCTCACCCGGCGCGGGGTTGACCACGCTGGCGCTCAGGTTGAGCGGTACCCAGGCCCCCTGCAGGGCGTGGATCTCATGGGCCCCCAGATTCAGGCGCGGATCGTCCGCCTCGGCGGTCACAGT
>NZ_CAWNYS010000520.1:0-6336 GCF_963878295.1 Aeromonas sp. HMWF014
CTCTTCGGCGGGATCATTGCCGCCGGTGGCCCATACCGGATGGGTGGCGCTGAGCAACCAGCCCGAACAGAGTGATGACACAAGTATCAGACAGCGTCTCGATCAGGATCCCGGCACCGATGTTTTGCCACCACTATTGCTGCCGTTTGCCAGTAAAGGCGAATCTGACGGCCTGCCCTATGCCTTCGCTGATTACCTGATGCTGGTCTCCTGGACCGGTCGTGCTATTCGGGCTGACAAGCGGGGTCATATTCCAACTCGACTGATCCCAATCCTGATGCAGTTGGGCCTTGATGGCCCCTACTGATTGAAACAGGTGGCGCTGTTGAGGTGACAGGGGCATTGTCAGCTGTTCGCCCGCCACTGTGGTCAGCAACGATGTCATCAGCCACCGGCTAATCCGTTAGATCCTTCTTGCTACCCTCTTTTGGCATATGTTCCGGTGTCAGGCATTACCACGTTTGAACGCGCGGTTTGTCAGGTAAAAGACGCTCGCTTGTCTGATGTTGACCTTTTTCCTAGAGTCAGTATTTTTGGTAGGGGAAATAGCCAGCCTAGCAGTGGCTGGCTCAGAAAGGTGGGTGTCCTAAATTGTTTCGTTACACAGCCAAGTTAAAAAGTGTAGCGTAACCAAGCAAAGAGGACGTTTCCATTATTCTTTGTCCCCGGGATATAGGTAAATTGCGTGCTTATTTGCTTATAACTCGCAGAAAAAAGTGGTAACACAAGCGGCAGAGGGATGTAATTACCCATATCTTTACGTGCAGTAACCCCTGCCGTAAACCCTAAACCTAGACGAACATCTTCATCGTCATCCATATACCATCCTTTTTCCCACCCATAGCCGACAACCGGTTGCCAGTGGTTATGGGAGTCTTTAAACATCATGGAATACAGTGCATGCCAGTTACCCTGTTCGTCATAGCGTGATATGCCGATGCCGCCCCCCCATGGCATTTCATTGTAATGATCTGTCTCATCGTATAGCAGGCGGTTATGCCAACTAAGAAAAGGCAAATACAGTTCGTAATGTTGTGGCTCTTCCTTCGTTTTTACTACGTTGTTGGTAAAGGTATCCCACCAATGAAGGTTATTTTCAGTATCATTAGTGGGTGACGCCGCATGGAGGGTAGTCGTCGAGAAAAGTAACACCGACCCTAAGCCGACAAGATAACTTCGCATATGAAACCTGTCTAATAAAAGGGAAGTATCGACGTATCATAGGACAAGTTTTTCCGCTGTCAAGGCTGGGTGTCATTTCATGTCGTAATGCCTCTAATCAGTTGAAGTGGTGGACGTTCTCATGGATTTCAAAAGAGTGGGAAAAAGATGGTTTACGGGCCTGTCGCTTGATGCGCGTTCTGGGCGTCAGGTTGTGACGCTCGATACGCTGCGTGAATATTTTCACGGTCAGATGTCTCTCGCGTGGGACGGCTCTGGCGTTGCTTCCCCAGTTATCACTGGTGATAAAGCCAAGTTGGAAGGGAGCCAACAGGCTCAACAATCGACGGCATGTGTCATCGCTGCGCTGGCCAGGGTGTGGGCAACAACACATGTTCTTTGGGTATCAAAGGTATAAAAAATTCAATGTCGATGTTTTTTGTTGCCATTATAGGCCTATTACTCATCCAGTTCACCAATAAGCGACACGTCATCCAACACAACCTTTTCGGTAGTTACGTGCCTTGGTGTGAATTTTTAAGGTGCGCAGGACGATGTTAATACCAATGTTGAGGACGCGAGCGGTGTCACGGGCACCTGAGCCGTTGAACACCATCTCGACAATCTTCGCTTTAACGCCGGGTTTACGCGCGTCATATAAGTGAGCTGAAAAACGTGGGGACAGGCAAGGGTCTTACCGTGGCGATATACGCGGTCGGAGTGGCAACGAGGGCAGTGAACCATGCCATAAATAACTGAGTCTCAAAATCATCACCATGCCTTATCAACAGAACGGAGGTATGACCGGATGTTTAACATTACCCCGATATGGAGATATTATCACTGCAATGATGATATATGCATTAGATTTTGAGTTGACATTTTCTTTCTAAATATATTTTTATTTATTTCGCTGATAAGTACGTCTTTATTTACCGGTTTGGTAATGTAACCATTCATACCATGTGACATATAGTATTGTTTGGATTCTGGCATGGCATCAGCAGTTAACGCAATAATGGGAATGTTAGCCCAAGGTTTTGAGGATTGTCGTATCTGGGTGGTAGCCGCCAAGCCATCCATGATAGGCATCTGGACATCCATCAATACCAGATCAAACGTAGCTTGTGTCAATTTTGTTAATGCTTCTTCTCCTTGTATCGCCAGTGTGACCTGATGGCCGACAGAATCGAGCATGGCACCTATTACTTTGCGATTAGTGGCATTGTCATCCACTAGCAAAATACGATAGCTCTCCTGATTAACTGACTTGGAGGGTAAGCAGACAATGGAAGGTATGGTCGCTTGGGCAGGCCAGATATAGGTGAAGGTACTCCCAAATCCATCTTGACTCTCGACCGAGATATCGCCTCCCATTAAACGCGCGAGATTGCGGGATATTTCCAGGCCAAGGCCGGAACCACCATATTGACGGGTAATGGAAACATCGGCTTGGGAGAAGCGTTGAAATAGGTTTTTTATCTGATCCTTGCTCAAGCCAATACCTGTGTCCTGGATTGAAATCCTGATCGAATGGCAGTCTTTATCCAGTGGCCGACTATCTATGTTGATATTGACCTCACCCTGATGGGTAAATTTGATGGCGTTGCTCAGGAGATTGAACAGTATCTGACGTACCCTCAGGGGATCCATCATCAGCCATTCTGGTGTATCAGGGGCCAACGTCAGGTTTAGTTTGATCCCCTTTTCGTCGCAGCTACTCTGCATCAGCACTCGGATATCTTCCAAAAGATGAGGTAAATGATGGGGTGCGAGGAGCAGCTCGATCCGGCCCTCTTCCAACTTGGAAATATCCAGGATGTCATTGAGTAGTCCCAGCAGGTGGTTGGCCGACTCCCGAGCAGTCTCCAGATAGTCCCGTTCCTTGGGGGCCATCTCTCTATCTGCCAGCAGTGACAACATGCCAAGGATGCCGTTCATGGGGGTGCGTATTTCGTGACTCATATTGGCCAGAAAACTACTTTTGGCACGCTGACCGGCTTCTGCTTCACGGTTGGCCTGGAGTAGCTTCTCGTTGAGTTGCTGCATCAGTTTGTGGTGCAGATAGGATGTGTTCATTTGGCGCCATATGAGCAGGGCCAGCACAAACAGCAAGGCAAACTGCAAGGTAGCGATCAGTGTGGTTGTGATGATCTGTTCTCGTACTCCATCGCGCCGGATGACGTCGAATAAGGTCGCCTGCTGGTTGACCTCCAGTGTCAGTTGATGAAGCAGTGGGAGCAGTTGTTCCAGTTCTTGGTTTAACTGTTGATGCGCTGTCTGGTCCAGTTGTGTGACCTTATCTGGTCCAAGCCAGATATCGGCCAGAGCAATGTAACTGAGGATCGCCTTGCTTGCCTGTTGGTATATCTGGGTCTCTTGCAACAGGCTGCGATCCTTACTCTCCAGAATCAGGTCCATGCGACTAACCATGATGTCGTACCTGAGCTGAAACTTAGCCTGTGAGTCATGCTGCAGGGAGTTTTGAAAGCGCAACGCCTCGTTGTAGAGCTGAAAATAGTTCCACATGACGTTGTCTTCACCTTGGGTGGTACTGCGATGAAGGTCCTGGAATTGCCGATACTGGATGGTGCCAATACCGGCAAAGGCCAGCAACAGGACGCAGAGCACCACGAACAGTGATCGCTGACTCGCAGCTATGGATCGCATGATATACCTCACTCCACCTTGATCTGGCTGATCTGCCAGATGGCCCGACCGTAGTAGAGCTTGTTGCGAAGCTCAGGATATTGATCAAAGGGATAGATGAGGAATAGTGGCCCTTTGTCGCGTACCGAGAGGGGTTTGCCATTGATGCTACGGGCCAGGATCACTTGGTATTGGCTGGCATCGCTGGCGGGTATCTGGACGGAATAGTCATTGAGGGCGGTGATGGTTAGCTGCTTGCCATTGGCGCCGACCTTGGCCAGTAGGTCACTGAGTCGCGGACCCCGGAAGGTTTTCTCCTCGTCGTACCAAGGGGTGTGGGTCTTGATTTCGTATTCGGGCAGTTGATCCAGCATTGCACTATCCCACAAGGCCAATTGCTGGTAGTTGGGCTGAGTGATGCTCCCTTCTACTCTGAGCAGGGCATTGTCGGGGGAGGGGGTGGCCTGCACGACTCCGCAGAGGGTGGCCAGAAGCGGTGCGACATACAAGGTGAATTTCATATCTTCCTCCATCAATCCGTTCGAAGCTGATACTGGCAATGGTGAGCATCGGCAAGGGAGAGTAAGCAATATACGGGCCGATCTGTGAGAAACGCCGGTTTGCGGCCTGACCGGGCAGGGAGGTAGGAGATTGGTTCCAGTTTCATTGCACTTTGCAACAAAAGGCGGATTCATGTTGCAAATTAGTAACTAAAATAGGGTTTGATGTCTCAAGTGGGGCTTTTGTGGGCGATAGATTAGGAGCTTATGGGGCTTATTGATCCGGCACAGCCTTTGCATTGCTTCAACTGTCGTGAAAGTGAGCTGTCTAGGTATAAACAAGGAGCTGAACATGGAAAGTATGACTTACACCCTCAATGACACCCAAGTCATCGCACTGGAGAATGAATTCGATGCGATGGCAGTCAGCGAATTACGGCCTTTGTTCGAGCGGTTATCAGAGTACTCTGGTGATGTACTAGCCGATCTTCGTGACGTTCATTTTATTGATTCATCGGGTATTGGGGCCCTGGTCTTCCTGTATAAAAGATTGCTTATGAAAGGTCATCGTCTGGAGCTTATTTGTGGCCCAGGTCAACCCCATGACCTATTGGAAATGTTACATATAGACAGAGTCATCCCGTGCCATGAGAGTATCAAAGTTTATATGCTCTCTTGCGGCATGATGGCGGCAACATCATGAAAAGGTGGTGTGCCTTGTGGATATGCTTGCTGATATCCGGCTGCGCCCAGTGGCCGCCTGAAGGTTATGGGGGGCTTGCCGAGGTAAGGCCTACCCTATTGCCACGGAACGAGGATGAACGGCGGATCTGGTTACGTTATGATAAGCGTCAAAAGGAGCTAGATAAGCAGCTAGCCACATTGAAGCAAGCCAATCTGCGTGAGTGCATGCCCGCAGGGTTGAAACAGTTGCAATCTCAACGTGTTGACATCGTGCGGGATATGCATGGTCGACTCTGGTCAGAGGTTGCCTGGCGTCAGACGATGCTGGCACAATCGTTACAACAGGTACGTTTGCATCTTGAAGAGAGAGTCAGCGAAGGCTGTAGCACAGATTGGTCGGGGCTTCCCTTGCGTCAGTGGAGGCACACGTAACAAGCAAAAGGATGTTTATGAATCGGGGCGCTATCAAAGGATTGATTTGTTTTGTTTTCTTGTTGTTTGCCTGTCCGCTGCTGGCGACCACCTTGTTGGCTCCCGGGGATAGACTGGCGATAGTGCAGCCAGGGGAGGCCGCTTTTGACCAGCCTTTCCAGATAAACAAGCAAGGGGAAGTGAAACTCCCTGAGGTGGGTGTTGTGGTGGTGGGGGGGAAAACGCTCCAGCAGGCGGATGAGATTATCCGTACTGCCCTCAAGCCCATCTACAATAACCTCTCCCAATTAACAGTCACGCTATTGGAAAAGCGCCTGCTCATTAGTGTTATGGGGTATGTCAAAAAGCCAGGCAGCTATGATCTGGCACCCGATGGCAATGTACAGATGGCGCTCGATGCGGCTGGTGGTTTGGTGCCGGGTGCCCAGCTCAACAACATGCAGGTACGTCGTGGCGATACCGTCTCCAACTTCGACTACAAGCACTATCTCGATACCGGCGATGCCAGCTTGCTGCCCCCGCTGCAATCCCTCGATGTGGTGTTCGTGCCAGCCTCTCCTCTCATCGGCAACGTCCAGATTGATTTTGATGCTGCAACCCTGGCGGCAGGGGGGGATGGTGACACCGGCAAGGCTATCAAGGTCTTTGGCGAGGTGAACAGCCCGGGTGCGTTCAGCTTTAAAAGTGGCAACTCTATCGTCGATCTGTTGATGCGGGCCGGAGGGGTGACTCGTTTTGCAGGGGTGGAGCGGATCCGGGTGATCAATGGCGATGCCCCCGAGTTGTTCGATCTCAAAGCCTACCTGGACTCGGGGAACAATAAGTTGCTGCCCACTCTGGCCCCCGGGGCCACCATCTTCATCCCCAAGGATGAAGAGCAAATCAAGCGGGGGGCTCGCACCATCTACAT
>NZ_CAWNYS010000521.1:0-4058 GCF_963878295.1 Aeromonas sp. HMWF014
CCGCAGGAGTCAGTGCCTGCTGCTGCGATTTCGGCAGCAGGGCATCCGCCTGTTGCTGCACCTGATCGAGCTTGGGCAGATAGTCCGCCAGCGGCTTGAGGAGATCCTGCAACGAGCTGGCCCCCTGGTAGGTCTGGCTCAGCTTGACGCTCTGCTTGAGCTTGAGGGAGTAGGAGGCGAGCTGGCTGTCATCCAGCTTCAGCTCGCCCGCCTTCTTCAGCAGATCCTCGAAGTTGCCGGAGAAGAAATTGCCCGCCAGATCGTCGATCCCCTTGACCAACTTGCCGATGGAGTCCATCTCCGCGCTGCTGAGATCCCCTTCCAGCGAGAAGCTGAAGCTCTGGCTCGACTTGAGGCTGAACTGGCTGCCGCTGTCGTCTTTATGTGACTTGATCTGCCAATTGTCATTGAAGCGCAGCACCACCTTGTCGCCATCCTTGGTCTGGATCTCCAGCGATCCCTGCTGGCGACTGGCCATTTCGGCCTGCCCCATGTCGGTGGAAGAGACCTTGCCGAAGAACTCCTTCTCGAACTGATCGAGCCCCTTCTGGATCAGCTTGTAGCTCTGATCTATGCCCGTCTTGATGTCTTCGTTATCGGTAGCCCAGTCACCCAACTGCTTGCGGGCATCACCAAAGCCCTTGTCCACTCCTTTGCGGGCCTGCTCCATCATACTGGTCAGGTCGTCGTCGGATTTGCCATCGGCCCGCGCGGCGCCAAGCCGCCCGGTGATGAACTGCAGCACATTGTCCGCCACCGACTGGAAGTCGAACAGTGTCTCCGGCGTTATCTCCTCGGGCTCTTTTGCCTTCGGAGCCTGATAACCCTGGCCATTGATCTCCAGCGCAAACTGCAACGCCTGCTGCACCAGCACCTGCGCCCATTTGGGCGGCTTGTGCAGGGAGACCTCCTCTGCGCTGCGGGTCTGCTTCTCTTGTGCCTGTTGGGGTGCCTTGGGCGAAACGCCCACCCCCTTGGTTTGGGCTGAGCCCACGCCGTCGATTTGCATAATGTGTCCTCCCACCATGCCTGTAGATCAGGTATCGGCCTGACTGAACACTTCTTGACCACAAAATACTGGACAATCTGCAACGGCCTTTTAAAATCCACACCCTTTGGGTGGCCCGTTGCCTTCCCCCGATTTCGACCCGGCCCGGCCGGCGTGCATGTGAGGTAAATCATGACCCAATCCCAGCGGACTCCCGCCGATGCTCAACCCCAGCGGGCTGTCGCCAATTCTCAGGCCCTGCGGACCCCCGCCGACTATCAGGCCCAGCTCGATGAGAAGAGCGAGCGACTCACCCAGCTGTTTACCGGGTTCAATCCGCCTTCACTGGAGGTGCATGCCTCCCCCGCCGAGCATTACCGGATGCGCGCCGAATTTCGCATCTGGCACGAGGGGGATGACCTCTTCCACTGCATGTATGCACCGGCCACCAAGGAGATCATCCGGGTCGATCACTTCCCCACCGCCAGCCTTCTGATCAACCAGCTGATGCCGCTGCTGCTGGCAGGGCTGCGCCCACACCCCGTGCTGCGCCGCAAGCTGTTTCAAATCGATTACCTCTCCACCCAATCCGGTCAGCTCTGCGTCAGCTTGCTCTATCACCGCAAGCTGGAGGCCGAGTGGCAGCAAGCCGCCGAGACGCTGCAAGCCGCTCTGCGTGCTCAGGGGTTCGACCTGCGGCTGATTGGCCGCGCCCACAAACAGAAGATCTGCCTGGGTGAGGAGTTTGTCATCGAGCGACTGACAGTGCAGGGCCGTGAGCTCGTCTACAAGCAGGTGGAGAACAGCTTCACCCAGCCCAACGCGGCCATCAATGAGCAGATGCTGGGATGGGCGCTGGATGTGACCAGGGAGAGCGAAGGCGACTTGCTGGAGCTCTACTGCGGCAACGGCAACTTCTCCATCGCCCTGGCCCAGAATTTCCGCAAGGTGCTGGCCACCGAGATTGCCAAGCCGAGCGTGGATTCCGCCCAGTTCAACATCGCCGCCAATGGCGTCGACAACCTGATCATACTGCGCATGTCGGCCGAAGAGTTCACCATGGCGATGCGTGGCGAGCGGGAGTTCAACCGCCTCAAGGGAGTCGATCTCAAGAGTTACCAGTGCAACACCATCTTCGTCGACCCGCCCCGCGCCGGTCTCGACGATGCCACCGTCAAACTGGTGCAGGAGTACGACAACATCCTCTACATCTCCTGCAACCCGGAGACACTACAAGCCAACATGCAGCTGCTTGGCGAGACCCACGAGATCGCCCGCCTCGCACTGTTTGACCAGTTCCCCTGGACTCATCACATGGAAGCCGGGGTCTACTTGAAGCGCAAGGCAGGCTGATTCGGCGGGTCTCCACGACCAGTATGACAACAGGGCCTGCGGGCCCTGTTTGATTAGTTATCCCTGTGCACGCCGGGCCGGGAGCCATTATGCTGGCGGCACGCGCATCCGCGCCACAGCCTGGGTGTCACGCCACAATGCAACGCATTCTTTTTGTTGAAGATGATCCCGAAATAGGCCAGCTCATCAGCAGCTGGCTTGTCCGCCACGACATAGAGGTGCTGCTGGAGCCCAGAGGTGACATGGCACTTGCCAGAATCGAAGCCGAGCAACCAGACCTTGTGCTGCTCGACATCATGCTGCCTGGGCAAGATGGTCTCTCCCTGTGCCGGGATCTGCGGCCACGCTTCAAGGGCCCCATCGTCATGCTCACCTCCCTCGACAGCGACATGAACCAGATCCTGAGCCTGGAGCTGGGAGCCAACGACTACATCCTCAAGACAACGCCGCCCCCTGTGCTGCTGGCTCGGCTGCGGGTCCAGTTTCGCCAGCAGGGACAGGCACCGCAAGCAGCCGTGGCCAGTACGCCGCCCCAGCGCTTGCAGTTCGGTCGCCTGCAGATCGACGGGCCGGGTCGGGATGTGCGCCTCGATGGCGACAGCATCCCCCTCTCCACCGCTGACTTCGACCTCTTGTGGGAGCTGGCCTGCCATGCGGGCCAGATCCTGGGACGGGAGGCGCTGTTTCGCAACCTGCGTGGCCGCGACTACGACGGTCAGGACCGCAGCATGGATGTGGCCATCTCCCGCCTGCGCCGCAAGCTGGGGGATGACAGCAACAACCCGACTCGCATCAAGACGGTGCGCCAGAAGGGCTATCTGCTGGTGCCCCACGCCTGGGAATCATAGGGCCATCCGCCACTGACCACGGGAGAGCACACCCAATGCGCCGTCTGTTTATCCAGTTCTACCTGCTGCTGATCGGCTGTTTCACCCTGGCCATACTGCTGGTCGGCTTTGTCTATCAGATCAGCACCGAGCGGGCGGGCGACCGCTATCTGGAGCGGATGATGCAAGGCTCCCTCAGCCTGCTCACCGGCGAACTGGCGCGATTTCCGCCGGAACACTGGCCCGCGCGCATGGGGGAGCAGAGCCGCCAGCTCACCCTGCCGCTGCAGATCGGCGCCCTCGCCAACCAGCCGCTGGCCAAGGAGGATCAGGCCTTTCTCGAGGCGGGCAACATAGCCATCGTCGAGGAGGATGACACCTTCCTGCAACGCATCCCGGGCACCGATCAGGTGCTGATCGTCGGCCCCGTGCCCTATCTCTCCTATCTGCACGAGCTGCACTGGGTCGATGTGGGGCTACTGCTGGCCATCGGTCTCTCCCTCGGTCTGCCCCTACTGCTCTGGCTGCGCCCGCACTGGCGTGGTCTGCAACGGCTCGAACAAACCGCCCGCCGGGTTGGTGACGGGGATCTCTCCAGCCGCACCGGCCTGCCCGCCGGCAGCAGCCTGGGCCGGGTGGGTCGCACCTTCGATCAGATGACGGAACAGCTGCAAGCCATGCTGGCCACTCGCAAACAGCTGACCGATGCCATCGCCCACGAGCTGCGCACCCCGCTGGTCAGGCTGCGCTACCGGCTCGCCATGCTGGATCCGCAACCATCGGCAGCGGAACAACAGGGGCTGGAACGCGATCTGGGGGCACTGGACGCCCTCATCGAGGAGATGCTCACCTACGCCAGGCTGGATCGCCCCGAGCTGCCGCTGCAATAC
>NZ_CAWNYS010000522.1:0-7217 GCF_963878295.1 Aeromonas sp. HMWF014
GTCCTTAGTTAGTTCCATTCAAGCTGCATCGATTTGGGCAACAACGCCACCAAACGCCAATAACTACCCCTGTAAGCAAATCAATACGATAGCTCCGAACTATACGCATAGCTGCCCAGTGAGCATTTCGCTTGACTGCGTAAAGCAGACAAATACCTAAACCAGTCAGTACTCCAATCGCCTTTAGGCACAGAGAAACATCAACAATTTGCTGGGCGAAGCTAGTTCCTAAGAGGAAAAAGATACGTGCGACTTCAGCTCCAACAAAGCCAATAAAGAGCATCCTCGCGAAAACCAATAGTTCGGGCATCTTCATCGCTGAAGGTTTACTCGCCATCGATTTCTCCTTTCTATGTTACTTGCAGTGTTAGGAAAGCTACTTTACCACGCGAACGATTGGAAAAAGAAAAGACGCCCTCAGGCGTCTTTCTTATTGGTGGGTTTGGAGCTAACCGATCAAGTGACTCTGCCACCCCCTCCCCGACTTGCCCCGCAACCAAATCAGATCGGGGTGATGGAGGTGATATGGGCCGACCCATCCAGAGACTGGAAGATCTGCACCACGGCTTCACCGTGGATCGGCTTGGCAAGCGGCACTGTGGTTTTGCATTTGAAACGGTAATTGGTGCCGGCCACCACCTGGGTGGAGACTTCAAAGGGTGTGTACTGCACCCCGACAAATCCTTTCATCGCCTGGTTGAATACGGCCTGATCTTCTGCGGTCAGCTTGTGGTAAGCCGTCCATCCGCCAACAAGCACTGCTTGTTCTGACATAACAAACCCTCCGTGATCTCTTGTCCCTACTCGTATGGCTGTTCGGGATCCGCCCCGTTGATTCAAGTGGTTTCCGGTCTCCACCGGGGGGCCTTCTGGCCGGTTGGCGCGCTGGCTCCCCTTTGCCACATCGTTGTCCGCATTGCTTGATAAGGCTTGATAACAGCGGTCCCGATGGGCATGAAAGAGCCTAGTGCCGATGCCCAAAATCACCTCCTGTTACATGTGACAGGGGCAAGGTTGGGCAATAGCTGCTATCGGGCAGAGAAGTGAGGCGCAAACGATTGGAAAAAGAAAAGACGCCGCAAGGGCGTCTTTTTGCATTTTTATGCTCAAAGGGCAGAAGGGCGTGAGCCGCTTATTCCCATTCGATAGTTGCAGGCGGCTTGCCGGAGACGTCGTACACCACGCGGGAGATACCGTTGATCTCGTTGATGATGCGGTTCGACACATTCCCTAAGAAGTCATAGGGCAGATGGGCCCAGTGAGCAGTCATAAAGTCGATGGTTTCGACGGCGCGAAGCGCAATCACCCAGTCATATTTGCGGCCATCGCCCATGACGCCAACGGAGCGCACCGGCAGGAAGACGGCGAACGCCTGGCTGACCTGATTGTAGAGGTCGGCCTTGCGCAGCTCTTCGATAAAGACCGCATCGGCTTTACGCAGCAGATCGCAGTACTCTTTCTTCACTTCACCCAGCACGCGCACGCCCAGACCCGGGCCCGGGAACGGGTGACGGTAGAGCATGTCGTAGGGCAAGCCCAGCTCGAGGCCGACACGGCGCACTTCGTCTTTGAACAGCTCGCGCAGCGGCTCGACCAGACCCATCTTCATCTCGGCCGGCAGGCCGCCGACGTTGTGGTGAGACTTGATGACGTGGGCCTTGCCGGTGGCGCTGGCGGCCGATTCGATCACATCCGGATAGATGGTGCCTTGTGCCAGCCAGCGGGCATTTTTCAGCTTCTTGGCTTGGTCGTCGAACACCTCGACGAAGACACGACCGATGATCTTGCGCTTGGCTTCTGGCTCGGCTTCACCGGCCAGGGCAGAGAGGAAGCGCTCTTCCGCTTCAACCTTGATGATGTTGAGACCGAAGTGGTCACCAAACATCTCCATCACCTGCTCACCCTCGTTCAGGCGCAGCAGACCGTTGTCAACGAACACGCAGGTAAGGCGATCGCCGATGGCGCGGTGCACCAGCATGGCGACCACGGAGGAGTCGACACCGCCGGAGAGGCCCAGGATCACTTCATCGTCACCCACTTGCTCGCGGATACGGGCCACGGCGTCATCGATGATGGTGGCCGGGGTCCACAGGCATTCGCAGCCGCAGATGTCTTTAACGAAGTGCTCCAGCATGCGGGCACCCTGACGGGTGTGGGTCACTTCCGGGTGGAACTGCACGCCGTAGAAACGCTTGGCCTCATTGGCCATGGCCGCGTGGGGGCAGGTGGCGGTCTGGGCGATGGTGGTGAAGTCGGCCGGGATGGCGGTGACCTTGTCGCCGTGGCTCATCCACACATCCAGCAGCGCATTGCCGTTAGGGGCGATGGCATCTTCGATGCTCCGCAGCAGGGCATTAGTCTGGCCCAGCACTTCAACCTGGGCATAACCGAATTCACGTTCGGTGGAGGATTGCACCTTGCCACCCAGCTGCTCGGCCATGGTCTGCATGCCGTAGCAAATGCCGAACACCGGAACACCGGCGTTGAACACATACTCGGGGGCACGGGGGCTGCCCGCTTCGGTCACAGACTCCGGGCCGCCGGAGAGGATGATGCCGCTCGGATTGAATTCGCGGATCTGCGCTTCGGTCACATCCCAGGCCCACAGTTCGCAGTAAACACCGATCTCGCGCACACGGCGGGCAATCAGCTGGGTGTACTGGGAACCGAAGTCGAGGATAAGGATACGGTGCTGGTGAATGTCTTTAGTCATTTTATTCCTGCATCAGGCTGATGTTGTAACAAAAAGCTCGGGGATAAAAAGGGGTGGAGAAACGGGGCCGTAGCCCCGTTTTATCAGCCCATCCGATAGTTGGGGGCTTCTTTGGTAATGGTCACATCGTGGACGTGGGACTCTTTCATCCCGGCACCCGAGATGCGCACGAACTCAGCCTTGGTGCGCATGTCGTCAATGGTGGCGCAGCCGGTCAATCCCATGGAGGAGCGCAGGCCGCCCATCTGCTGGTGAATGATCTCTTTGAGGCGGCCCTTGTAGGGTACGCGCCCTTCGATCCCTTCCGGCACCAGCTTGTCGGCGGCGTTGTCGGTCTGGAAGTAACGGTCGCTGGAGCCCTTGGACATGGCGCCCAGAGAACCCATGCCACGGTAGGATTTGAAGGAGCGGCCCTGATAGAGCTCGATTTCGCCCGGTGCCTCTTCGGTACCGGCAAACATGGAGCCTACCATGACGCAACTGGCGCCAGCGGCGATGGCCTTGGCCACGTCACCGGAGAAACGGATGCCGCCATCGGCAATCACGGGGACGCCAGTGCCTTCCAGCGCATCAACGGCATCGGAGATGGCGGTAATTTGGGGCACGCCAACACCGGTTACGATGCGGGTAGTACAGATGGAGCCCGGGCCGATACCCACCTTGACCGCATTGACGCCAGCCGCAACCAGCGCCAGGGCGCCAGCGGCAGTGGCCACGTTGCCACCGATGATTTGCAGCTCAGGATAGGCATCGCGGGTCGCCTTGATGCGATCCAGCACGCCCTGGGAATGGCCGTGGGAAGAGTCAATCAGCAGCACGTCCACACCGGCTTCCACCAGGGCGGCGACGCGCTCTTCATTACCAGCACCGGCGCCGACGGCAGCACCGACGCGCAGGCGACCACGCTCGTCTTTACAGGCGTTCGGCTTGCGCTCGGCTTTTTGGAAATCTTTGACGGTGATCATGCCCTTGAGTTTGAAATCGGCGTTGACCACCAGCACCTTCTCGATACGGTGCTTCTGCATCAGGGCAACCACCTCTTCACGAGGGGCCCCTTCACGCACGGTCACCAGACGATCTTTCTGGGTCATGATCTGTTCGACTGTCTGGGAGAGGTCGATCACGAAACGCACGTCGCGGCCAGTGATGATACCGACCAGCACGTTACCCTCGGTCACAACCGGGTAGCCGGCGAAGCCATTCTTGTGGCTCAGCTCCTTGACCTGGGCAATGGTCATGTCAGGGCGTACGGTGACGGGGTCAGTGACCACGCCGCTTTCGTACTTCTTGACCTTGCGCACTTCTGCAGCCTGCTGCTCGATGGACATGTTCTTGTGGATAAAGCCGATTCCGCCTTCCTGAGCCAGTGCGATAGCCAGACGGGCTTCGGTCACTGTGTCCATGGCAGCGGAAATCATGGGGATATTCAAGCTGATAGAGGAGGTCAGCTTGGTACGCAGATCGGCAGTATTGGGAAGAACATCGGAGTGGGCGGGAACCAACAGTACATCGTCGAAGGTTAACGCTTCTTTGGTAATCCTGAGCATGGCAATATCTCACCGTTGAGGAAGTGGGGGTGTAAAATATTGCCGACGAAGTTTACTCACCGATTGGTCACTGGTAAAGAAGTTTTTTGAATTTTTTATGGCGTAGCCTCTTTTTGAGGGGCCAACGGGCTAAAAATCCAAGATTATCAGTGCTGAAATGGCCATTTCAGGGCAAAAAAGTTGACCAAGTGTGGTTTTATGCAAAAAGCCTGCTTGCCGCACTCCCCCGCGCCTTTACCTCGGAGCGACGCCCAGTGCCTGTGCCTCTCCTCCCCCTGCTCGGGCGGTGTGTGACTGCCGTGCCAAACCCTTAGAACCAGAGGCGTTATAGCAATAGCGCCACGCATGATGGGATTTATTTCACTGGCGCAAATTTCTGTGGCAAAGAACAAACAAAGTCTCGTATGATTCCCCCCCAAACGTTGGATATGGTGTGCCCAAGCATCTTGAAAATAACCGGATAACGGTTTTAAACAATTCAGCATAAGTATCAAAAATATCCAGATACCAATATTGATAAGAATAAAGGAGGTATTTTAAACATGGCATTTACTATAAGATTAAACACGCTGATTGCCTTGTTGTTCGGTCTGGTCGCTGGAAGTATTGGCGGTTATCATTTTTCAAAATGGGAACCCTTTATTACAGAATATATAGACACTGTCCATCACAGGGATAATTTTGAATCGAACCCCACTCCATCTGCGGCTATGTCCGAGCAGGAAATAATGCAGAAGCAGTTAACAAAACAACTTCAGCAATATACAGGCAAGCCTCTAAGCGAGACAGATGAATATACGGTAGTGATCAAGAACAGGCTTGAGAGTAAACTAAAACTCACCGACCAGATGAAGGGGCAAGAGTGCAAGTTAAATATCCACATGGCCCCAGATGGCAAGATCACTCAAGTAAAAATAATCTCTGGTAACACCGAACTATGTAATGCGGGTGTTAATGCCGCCAAAAAAGTCTACAAATTGCCAGCCCCTAAAACAAAAGAAACATATGAGATGATCAAAGAATTCAACATCCAGCTAAACCCAGCTCTATGACATCCACATCTCGGTTCTTGAGACTCTCTGAGTTAAGATAGCGGCCATCGTTTTATCCCGGCCCCGCCGGAGCAGACCACAGGTACGCCATTGAACCGATTTACCCCATCCAGTGCGGCGAACGGCCGCGAGCAGCAGGTCTTTACCGTCACCCGCCTCAACAGCGCCGTGCGCATGATCCTGGAGCAGGATCTGGGGCTGGTGTGGCTGACCGGCGAGCTCTCCAATCTGGCGATGCCAAGCTCCGGCCACTGGTACTTTTCGCTCAAAGATCTGGGTGCCCAGGTGCGCTGCGCCATGTTCAAGGGCAACAACCGGCGGGTGGCGTTTCGCCCGCAAGATGGCATGCAGGTGCTGGTGCAGGCGCGAGTTTCCCTCTATGAGCCGCGCGGCGACTACCAGCTGATCATCGAATCGATGCAGCCCGCTGGCGACGGCGTGCTGGCCCTGCGCTTTGAAGAGCTCAAGCGCCGCCTCGGCGCCGAGGGGCTGTTTGACGAGAGCCGCAAGCGGCCGCTGCCCCGTGAACCGCGCGCGGTGGGGCTGGTCACCTCCGCCACCGGCGCCGCCCTGCACGACATGCTGACGGTGCTCAAGCGCCGCGCGCCAGATCTCCCCCTCTTTATCTACCCGACCCAGGTGCAGGGGAGCGCCGCCATCAGCCAGATCGTCTCTGCGCTTGCCCTTGCCAATCGCCGCGCCGAGGTGGATGTGCTGATCGTCGGGCGCGGCGGTGGCTCGCTCGAAGATCTCTGGTGCTTTAACGAAGAGGCGGTGGTGCGCGCCATTGCCCACTCCGCCATTCCCGTTATCAGCGCCGTGGGCCATGAGGTGGATGTCACCATCAGCGACTTTGCCGCCGACTTGCGCGCCGCTACCCCGTCGGCCGCCGCCGAGCTGGTCGCGCCAGACAATCAGGCCCGTGCCCAGCGCCTCGCCCATCTGTGGCAACGGCTGGCACAGGGCATTGGCCGCCACCAGATCGCCGCCCGCCACGGCTTTGCGCTGCTGCAAAAACGGCTCGACCATCAGGATCCAAAACGGCGACTGGAGCAGCAGTCCCAGCGCCTCGATGAGCTCTCCGCCCGCTTGCAACAGCTGATGAGTCAACGGCTGCATCAGGGGGAGCGGTGCCTCGCCAACCTGGAACTGCGCCTGCAAGGCAAGAGCCCGGAGCGGTTACTGGCCGCAGGCAAGCGCCGCCACCAGCTGGCCGAAGAGCGGCTCTATGCGCTAATTGCCAAACGCCAGGATCTGGCGAGCCACCGCCTCGCCATGCTCACCGCGCGCCTCGACGGTGTAAGCCCACTCGCCACCCTGGGGCGGGGTTACTCCATCACCCGCACCCAAAGCGGTGAGGTGATCAGCCGCGCCGCCCAGGTGAACGCCGGGCAAACCCTGGTCACCACGCTCGCAGAGGGGCATCTGCAGGTACGGGTGGAAGAGACGCACAACCGATAACCAAACACGGGGGGCGCTTTTCAGCGCCCCCCACCCCGTTTTATACCTTATCTATCGTTGCCCCCTGTCAGTCACACCAGCGAATGGCGCACCATGTCGGCCGGGTGAGCGGGCACAATGTCCGATCCCGCCAGCGGGTTGCATTGCAAGAACTCGAACAAGCCGGCCTGCAGATTGACGTGCCAGAAACGCCCCGCCAGGGTCAGTTCAAGCTGCCCCGGCGTGAGCGTCGCCAACCCGTGCCGCTGCCAGGCCTCAAACAGCGGCAGCAGGTGGGCCCGCAGCGACGCGGGCAGACGAGCCAGCATCAGCCAGCCGCTGTCGAGGGCACCGCGCAGCAGGCCGTCCATGAGGGCATTGGGGTTCTTTCCCATCACCATGCCGGGCGCCCGTTGCTTTCTGGCCAGCGCCTCGTGCCAGAGGGCCAGATCCCGGCCATACATG
>NZ_CAWNYS010000523.1:0-2538 GCF_963878295.1 Aeromonas sp. HMWF014
CAGATGGCCCACGGTACGTGGCAAGAGCAGGCTGGAGGCAAACTCCGGCACCAGCCCCAGTTCGACGAACGGCAGTTGCAACCGTGCGTTGTCCGCCAGATAGACAAGATCACAGTGCAGCAGCAGGGTGGTGCCTATGCCGACGGCAGGGCCACCGACCGCGGCTATGACGGGTTTGGGAAAATCCGCCAGGGTGTGCAGGAACTGCAAAATGGGATCGTCGGCATCCAGGCTGGATTTGCCCATAAAGTCGGCCAGATCATTGCCGGCGGTGAAGCAATCGCACTGCCCTTGTATCAGTAGCACATGCACGGTGTCATTTTGTGTCGCTTGGCGTAATGCCGCGGTGAGGGCGAGATACATCTCGGTATTGAGGGCGTTGCGCTTGGCGGGGCGATTGAGGGTCAGGGTGAGCAAGCCATCCTGCTGCTCGGCAACGATAATGAGGTCCATGTCTAAATCCTTGTTATCACAGGCTGTCAAAAGCTTACTGCTGCGGTAATCTTCACGACGTTTAACAACATCATAAAAGGATTTCAACCATGTTTAAACGTGCGTTTTATTCCCTGATCGCCCTGGGCTTGGCTGCGCCTGCTCTGGCCAAGGTCGAGGCTGTCGATGGCTATGTGCGTCTGCTGCCACCCGGATCTCCCAATACCGCCGCCTTTCTGGTGCTCAAAAATGACGCTGACAAGCCGGTGAAGCTGGTCGCCGCCACTTCGTCCGAGGTGGGCCGAGCCGAGCTGCATACCCATCTGCACGAGAACGGGGTCATGAAGATGCGTCAGGTCGAGAGCATAGAGGTGCCAGCAAAAGGGGAAGTGGCGCTCAAACCCGGCAGCTTTCACATCATGCTGTTCGAGGTGCGCGAGCTGTTTCAGGGCACGCCCTTCCCGTTGACCCTGACCATGGATGACGGCCAGAAGCTGGAATTGAGCCTGCCAGTGAAGCCGATTGAACCCATGGCAGGCATGCAGCACTGACATTAATGGACGCGTGTTCAGTTTTTTACACTGTGTATTCCCGTCGCACTGGGTAAAATGATGGCCTTTCCAGTCCATAAGAGAGTGACATGATGAAGAAGACCTTGATTGCCGGTTGTGTGCTGGCCCTGTTCAGCCAGGCTGCCATGGCTGCTGATGACTGGCGTATTGCTGCCGGTATCGATGTATGGAACGCGCAGGGCAGCGGCCAGATCAACGGTGTCGGGGCCAACGGCAGCTATGACGAGAACTACAACTGGAGCGGCTACCTGCAACTGGAGCACGGCATCATTCTGCTGCCCAACGCCAAGTTCGAGATGTCCGATTTCGGTACCAGCGGCGGCGCCCTCAACAACGATCTGATGGCCTATGACCTGAGCCTCTACTATCGCCTGTTCAACAACGACCTGTTCCAGATCGACCTGGGTCTGACCGGTCGTCGTTACGATGGCGATTTCAACACCCAGCACTACTCCTATGACAAGGATGTGTTGATGGCTTACACGGGTGCCGAAGTGCGCATCCCAGGTACCGGCTTTGCCGCCTTCGGCGATGCCCGTGTGCAGGATGCCGACAACTATGACTACCGTCTGGGTGGCTCCTACAAGTTTGCTTCTGCTCCCCTTAAGGTACAGGCCGGTTGGCGTGAGGCGAGCATGGACTTCGATCGCGTTGATCAGCGGATTGATGGCTGGTTCATGGGCTGCGAATTCACTTTCTAATCTGGCCGTCAGCTGACGACGAGGAGCGATAATGGGCCACATCATAGTGACAGGTGCAGGTTCCGGTCTCGGCCGGGCGCTGACCATCGGGCTGGTTGAGCGGGGCCATCAGGTATCCATGATGGGGCGCCGTTATCAGCGACTGCAGGAGCAGGAGCAACGGCTCGGCAGCGCGGTGATCGGCATCGTCGCCGATCTGGCGCACCATGAAGAGGTCGACGTCGCCTTCGCCGCTGCGGTGGAGTGGGGCGGCCTGCCCGACATGGTGATCCACTGTGCCGGGGTCGGCGAGTTTGGCCCGGTTGGTGTCTACACCGCCGAGCAGATCCGTAGGGTGGTGGAGAGCAATCTCATCTCCACCATTTTGGTGGCACAACAGACGGTGCGGCTCATCGGCGAGAAAGGCGGGGTGCTGGCCAATGTGCTCTCCTCCGCCGCGCAGGTGGGCAAGGCCAATGAGAGCCTCTATTGCGCCTCAAAATGGGGGATGCGCGGCTTTCTGGAGTCGTTGCGCACCGAGCTGAAAGGCTCGCCGCTGCGGCTGGTCAACCTCTACCCGAGCGGGGTCCGCAGCGAATTTTGGGACAACTCGGATCACGTGGATCCCAGTGGTTTCATGACCCCTGAAGATGCGGCGGCCTATATGCTCGATGCGCTGGAGGCGAGAAGCAGCTGCCACGTGACTGACCTCTTTATCGGTCGCAATCCCTGAGGTGATGTCCCGTCATCCGGTTGCCGTCGTCAGAGAAAGCAGAAACAAAAAGCGCGCCAAATGGCGCGCTTTTTTATGGTGGCAAGGGGGCGAAATTAACGGCCCAGCTTGGCCTTGAGCA
>NZ_CAWNYS010000524.1:0-1374 GCF_963878295.1 Aeromonas sp. HMWF014
GTATTGAGGTTGCTGGTTGCCAGATCACCCAGACCCGCCGGCATGTCTTTCTGGGCCGGGTGGTGCGGGAAGGCTTGCTTCCAGCCCGCCAGCTGGCGGGCCATCTGATTGGGCTGGGCACCGAACTCGTTCACCAGTGCTGCCAGTCGTAGCCAGCCAGTGGTCACATCGGGGGCGGGGGCTTCTTCCAGCGCCTGCAGGGTGGACGGGGTCATGCTTTTCAGTAGTGACCAGATCTGCTGATGGTTGGTCGCCAGCTCATTCTGGGTCAGATAGGGCTCCAGCAGGATCAGCGATTTGGCGGCTCCAAACTTGTTGTTGATGTCCAGTTGCAGTACTACCCGCTGGCGATACCAATCCTTCTGGGTATCGGCATCCAGCGCTACCTCCGGCTTGCCCTCCAGCAGGATCAGCGCCTGGTTGGCGTTGCCCTGGGCGAGCAACAGATGTGCCTGCAACAGTTGCAACTGCGCATTCTGCTCCGCGCTCTGGGCCTGCTTCTGCAGTTGCTGGTACAGGGCCGAGGCCGGTTTGGCCTGGCCGAGTGCCAGATAGCTGCGCGCCGCCATCACCTGCCAGGTGAAGGCGTCGGCCGGTTTGGCTTGGTCCACCTGCTCCAGATACCACTGGGCATTCTTGGTCAGATTGGAGAACGCAGACGGCATGCCTGGTTGCACGGAAGGTTGGTTGGGCTCCGACGCACAGGCGGCGAGCAGTACTGCCGCGAGTAGGATGCCGAAGAGTCGTGATACACTTAGCTGCTTTGTAACCCGGTTCAAGTTCATTCCCCGACCAGTGTTGAAGTTCTCCATAGTGTAAACGGGCCAATATGGCGACACAATTGTCGGGACACTCGGAGATCCCATGAGTGACATCCCAACCCTGTATATAGTCCCCACACCGATCGGTAATCTGGCGGACATCACCCAGCGTGCATTGGACATTTTACGCAGTGTCGATCTGGTGGCTGCCGAGGATACGCGTCATACCGGTATCCTGCTCAGCCATTACCAAATCTCGGTGCCGACCTTCGCGCTGCACGATCACAACGAGCAGCAGAAAGCCGATGTGCTGATCGGCAGGATCAAGGAGGGCAAGAACGTCGCCCTGGTCTCGGATGCGGGCACCCCGCTCATCAGCGACCCCGGTTACCACTTGGTCACCCGCTGTCGTGAGGCCGGGGTCAAGGTGGTGCCGCTGCCCGGTCCCTGTGCCGCCATCACGGCGTTGAGCGCCGCTGGCCTGCCGACCGACCGCTTCGCCTTCGAAGGGTTCTTGCCCGCGAAGACCAAGGGGCGTGATGATCGGTTACAGGCGGTAATCGAAGACACCCGTTCGCTGGTGTTCTATGAATCCCCGCGCCGGGTGCAGGAT
>NZ_CAWNYS010000525.1:0-2175 GCF_963878295.1 Aeromonas sp. HMWF014
TCTGGATATGCCGACACAACCCACAGGGCCACCTCACTGCAGGTGGCCTTTTTCATTTCAAGGAGTCATCCCCATGTCTGCTTTCATGATTGACCGCCAGGATTACCAGGCCTTCGCCGTGCAGTTGCACCGCTTTTGCAATGCCCCAATGCCACCGCACTACACCCTTGAGTTGCTGCGCACCCTCTGGTGGATACCGCCAGCAGACACGACCAGTACCTGGACGTGGCGGGTAGACCGGATGGTACGACTGATGATGCTCGCCAACAGGCGGGCGGTCTGGCATCGCTATCAGCTGGGGCGTCAGCAGGACCGCAAGGAACCACGCCAGCGAGGCTCCACCAAGCTGAGTCGGCTTAAACCTGCCCACCACCATCAAGCACCACTCACCGATGCCGAACTGGTAGCCCTCTACAAATTCACCTGCTGCGCCCTGTACCAATCGAGCGAATGGACCGGGAGCCCTGAGCAGGCTCCCCGGCTGGTGAAAGTGATACAGCAGTTGCAACAGGCTCTCGCGCAAGACGTGCTGACCCGGCTGTCACTGTGGGAGCAAGCCCCCTGGGGAGAGATGTAATGAACCTTTCCATCAACCTGACAGTGACAAGCTCACCACCTAGCTCAACCGCCCAGATAGCCCAGCGTATCGCCGATGACATGGCACAACTACATCACCGTCTAGGGGATGGGGTCAGCGATGAACTGGGCATCAGCATCAGTTACCTAGTCGAACAGTTTGCACTGCAGGCAGCTGCTTACCGTTCACCGAAGGAAATGGAGAAACATCATGATCGAGTTCAACGATAGCTTCACTCAGGTCGCAGTAGCTCAGGCAATGAGCGCACATGGCGATTTGCACAGGCTCATTGCCTATCAGCTCACCTTCCCGAAGTGGACACACGACTATGACGAGACCGGCGAGCGCACTGGCCCCGACAAGATCAAGCCCGTGCCAACGATGCACAAGACCTCGCTGTTCGTGAGTCCACGGGTCATGGTGGACAACCTGCCCCGCGAGATTAACTTTGCGTGGTGGGAGCGTGAGTGCAACGACCTCGGCTATCCCGTTGGGGAGTGGCGACGCACCATCGTGGGTGTCTACTTCAACCACGGCACCAACGACAACCCAAACTGGAGCAGCCACACATGAGCATCTTCGAGCACATGACATGGGGGCTGGGCACCCCGAACCTGCCCAGGCTGGGGGCTCGAGCCATTCTGCAACGTGGTTACGTGGACTTCCTGGGCGACCGTGCCGGTATGTACGGCGAGCCAGACGAGGCGTGGCGTGCCGAGTGCAACACGGTGCTGCCGCACTTCCTGCGTGAGTTAACCAAGATGGCCAAGACATACCAGATATGCACCGACATGGACGAGGTGTTTCGCCTTGAACACAAGGGCTGGGTGTGTGAAGCCAGTCCGAGGCGCAGCTACGGCTACCTCTACCTCGACATCTACCACCCCGCTAACTAGCGGGGTGTTTGTTTCAAGGATAAATATCATGAACAAGTTCTATCACGTGGGCACACTGGCCCGCCGTGAAGTCACCGCCCTGCTGCACACGCTGACGCACAATGCAGCCGCCAATGCCGAGGGGATCCTCAACTACGTGGGCAGCAAGCTGAACCCCTACGACCCGCGCAAAGAGAAGGCCAAGGCACGGCACACATTGCGCCGGGTCAAGAAGGCTCGGAAGGTAGGGCGTATCCCGCTTGAGCTCACCGTGACCGATTGCCGCATTGACCGGGGGAGCCATCAGGCTGACCGTTACTACTACGACCGGACGCTGCTGGCCCAGGGCTGGCAGCAATACGACACCGAGGAAGATGCATGGTATTTCGGCATCTGGATTAACACCGAGAAGCTGGAGACCTTTACCTACGCCGAGGGGGATACCAGCCATGTGATTGCGCCAAACGTTGAGGCGTTTCGCGCTGAATTGGCGCGGCTCTACCAGTACCACCCACAAGCACCGGCGTTTATCAGCATCGATCCAGAAGCGGGCGTTGTGACCCGACATTTTGAAGCCAAGCCGGAGGTGTGAAATGGCTAAGAACATCACCATCAAGGTGCCCGGCAAACATCCGCAAACTGGCGAGCTCACCACCTTTGAGCGGCGTTGTTTCCCAAATCGATGCAGCTTGAATGGAACTAACGGAGGACTGGGTGATCTGA
>NZ_CAWNYS010000526.1:0-5377 GCF_963878295.1 Aeromonas sp. HMWF014
GTGATGGTCAGGCTGCCCAGTGCACCATTGCTGGCCACGCCGTTGCCGGCCACAAATTTGGCCTCATCAGCGCCATCCACGTCGGTCACGCTCAGGCTGCCGGTCTCGGTCAGCGTCGGGGTAGCGTCGTCTTCAGTGACACCGCCGCTATCGGTACCGGCAATGATGGCAGCATCATTGACCGGGTTGACAGTCCCGTTAACGCCGCCAGTGGCGCTATGAAAACCATCTGCAACTGTGTATTCGAACGAAATATTGCCATTGAAATCAGGAGAGGGCGTAAAGACCAGCTGGCCGTTGGTCAGGGTAACGGACCCATTGTCAATCACCACCGAGCCGCCTTCGGCAATAGCCTGGCCATTTATGGCGGTGATGCTGAGGCTATCTCCATCCAGGTCGGTGTCGTTGCCGAGTACGTTGATGGTGACTGTCCCATCCTCTTCCACTGTGAACTGGTCGTCCCCAGGCACAGGCGCGACATTCACCACGCTGTTGTCAGTGCCCTTGGGAGAGGTGTTGCCAGCGGGATCTGTCAGGGTGGCATCTACTGTGATGGGGCCATTCACCGGCAGATCCGTGGTGGGAATGGTCAAAGTAACCTGTGTCTTGCCGATATCATCGGCGGTCAGTATGGAGCTGGAGTCAGGCACCCCATCCCCATTCCAGTCCACATCAAGGCGATCACCGACTTTGGCATCGGCTGGCAAACGTATGATGACATCCACGCCGTTCTCGCGCTCATTGGCGGTGATGACGTTGTCCGCACCATCCTGGATATCCACCAGAGGAGCAGAGGGAACCGTGCTGTCCACGCTGCCATCATCGGTGGCTGTGCCGGTGTTGCCGGCAGGATCTGTGACATTGGCGGTGACAGTGTAGGAGCCGTCCGCCAGCGGTGTGGTGACATCAACGCTGAAGGTGCCATCCGGATTGACGGTCGTGGTCAGGGTCTGTTGATTGCCATTAGCATCCGTGACCAGCAGAGTCACAGTGCTGCCCACAGGAGCATCCGTGGTACCAGTCAGGGTCGGGGTCGTGTCATTGGTATTGTCCGGAGCAAAGACTGTGATCACCGGTGGCACCAGGTCGAACAGCTGATTTTCCTCGCCCGCGAACGCATCGCCAATCACACCCGTGTCAGCCTGGGTGGCGGTATCAAATCCCGCTTCCGCTATGGTGGCATCGCCGGTACGCTCTATGGTGACGAAACCACCGTTGCCGCTAGCGCCCGCCACACCGCCAATATTGCCGCCTGCGGCAGCACCGCCGGCCGCCGCCGCTTCAAATGCCTTGGTCGGATCGGCGCCAGCCAGAATGGCTTGTTGCAGGGCCGCTATGTCATCGGGATTGCCGATCGGCACATTCTGGGCAAGCAGCAGCTCTTTAGACGTGTCATCCTCAGCCTGCAGCTCGTTGGTCGGGCTCAGAGTGAAAGTCTGATTGCCGCCTTTGAAGCTGGCGCCTTCAGGAGTGATCAGCACCGCATCCTTGGGCAGGATATCGCCTTCGGCGAGCTGCTTCTGGCTGCCATCTGCGGCGACCAGGTAAACCTTGCCTGTCAACTGGGTAACGACGACGTCCTGATCCAATGCGATATTGTGGCTGCTCATGTTCTCTCCTGAATCTCTATTGGCATGCAATATTCCACTGTCTAATGTGCCTGTGAACGACGCCAGAAACCAGTTAGAAAATTCGAATGGATAGCCTGATTTGAAGCTGGAACGGCCGGTTAAACAGGAGAGTCAATGACGGGGGGAATAAATCAATAAAATAAATATTATCAATATGTTGCATCTAGATGACGGGAGCGCATGGCTGTGTTCCCGTCCAGGTCATGATCAGGCGCCTGCCCACAACAAAATGGCGAGCAACTGGGGGGAGATAATCCGCAGGAACATCACCAAAGGGTAAACAGTGGCATACGACAAGGCGCTGGCGCCACTGGTGGGATGCATACCGTTGGCAAACGCCAGGGCGGGAGGATCCGTCATGGAACCGGCCAGCAATCCGCACAGGGTGAGATAGTTCATCTTGCCATACAGGCGGGCCAGCACACCGACCACCAGCAACGGGATCAGGGTGATTGCCATGCCGTACATCATCCAGGCCGGACCATCGCCGTTGATCAGGGTGTCGATGAAACCGGCGCCTGACTTGAAGCCCACCACGGCCAGAAATAGCACTATGCCGATCTCCCGCAGCGCCAGGTTGGCGCTCGGTGGCATGAACCAGTAGAGCTTGCCGATGCTGCCGATCCGCGACAGGATCAGTGCCACCACCAGCGGGCCGCCCGCCAGACCCAGCTTGAGTGCCGCCGGGAACCCGGGTAGATAGAAGGGGATAGAACCGAGCAGCACGCCAAGACCAATGCCGATGAACACAGGCAGCATCTGCACCTGCTGCAGTTTTTGCTGCACATTGCCCACCACATTGGTCACCGCTTCGATGGCGTCGAGTCGCCCCACCAGATTGAGGATGTCACCAAACTGCAGACTGGTCTGACTGGTCGGCACCAGCTCGATACCGGCCCGATTGAGGCGCGAGATGACCACATCGTACTTCTGCTTGATGTCGAGATCGCGGATCTTCTTGCCGAGCACCTGCTCGTTGGTCACCACCACCCGCTCCACCCGCAGATCGGTGCCTCGGGTCGAGAGCGAGGTATCCACCTCCTCCCCCAGCACCAGCAGCACCTTGTGCAACGCATGCCGTTCACCCACCAGGTGCAACAGGTCGCCGAGTTCGATGCGCGAGTCCGGCCGCGGCACCATCAGCTCATCGCCGCGCTTGAGGCGGGAACAGATGACATCGGCTTCGTCCAGGCTCGGGATCTCCCCCAGCATCAGGCCGTGCATGTTGGGGTTGCGCACCGCGATGTTGATGGTCTGCAGGCTCTCCTTGGTCTTGCCGGCTTGTTGCTCGAACTGGGCTGCTTCTTCGTCAATCTTGATGCGAAAAAACATGCGAATGAGCCACATGGTGAGCAGAATGCCGCAGATGCCGAACGGATAGGCGACGGCATACCCCATGCCCATCAAGCCGGTCGAACCGGGCGCGGCGCCAAGCTCGGCCAGGATCTGCTGACCCGCACCAAGGGAAGGCGTGTTGGTCACGGCGCCGGAGAATACCCCCAGGATCACTGGCAGCGGCACGTCAAACAGTTGATGCAGCGCAGCCGCGACCAAGCAGCCAAGCAGCACCAGCAGGGCGGCGAAGCCGTTCAGCTTGAGGCCAGAACTGCGCAGGGAGGAGAAGAAGCCGGGACCGACCTGGATACCTATGGTGTAGACAAACAGGATAAGGCCGAACTCCTGAATGAAGTGCAGAGTTTGTTCATCCAGTGCGAGACCGGAGAGGCCGGCGAAGTGGCCCACGATGATGCCACCAAATAGCACACCTCCGATCCCCAAGCCAACGCCATAGACTCGCCAGTTGCCCAGCCAGAGCCCCAGCACTGCCACCAGCGACAACATGCTGATGGAAAGCGCGATATCACTCATTTCGTGCATCCTTTGCGAATTGAACTGTCCTTAGCTTGTCAGCAAACGCCGACGCCAACTGTGTGATACCGCACGAATTTATCCTTTTGAGCGGCAATATATACCAATTAAGGGCTAGTTAAGCGACATAACCATAAATGGCCATAAAGTGACAAACACTGCCACCCAACACAAACAGATGCCAGATGGCGTGGTTATAAGGGATCTGTCTGGCCACATAGAAGATGACCCCAAGGCTGTAGATGAGACCACCGAGCCCGAGCAGCAGCAAGCCTTCCCCCTCCAGATGGAGGTAAAGCTGATAAATGACCACCAGCGACAACCAGCCCAGCATCAAGTAGGTAAACAGCGACAACTTCTTGAAGCGATTGATGAAGAGCAACTTGAACACAACCCCCGCCAGTGCCAGCGCCCAGATCACCACCATCAGTCCCTGGGCCAGCGGGGTATCGAGCGCCACCAGCAGGAAGGGGGTATAGGTCCCGGCGATCAGCAGATAGATGGCGCAGTGATCAAACACCTTGCACCAGCGCCTCGCGGCCCCTTCAGCCATGCTGTGATACAGGGTCGAGGCGAGATAGAGCAGCACCAGGCTGCCGCCATAGAGGCTATAGCTGATGAGCGCCTGGGTGCCCTGCTCCCAGCCCTTGTTCAACAACAAGATCAATCCCAGGATCCCAAACACCAGCCCCAAGCCGTGGCTGAGGCGATTGGCCAACTCCTCGCGGGGAGAATAATCCGTCACACTGCTCATTGCATACTCCTGCCCAAACTGGGCTCACTCTAGCCGCCGTTATTTCAGAGTACAAGTGTTAGCTTAAATCGGATGGGATCTGATTTGGCCAGCGCTCATGGCTGTCACCCGTTTGCCTTTGGTGTATGCTCTGCGGCCGATGCCCACGTAGCTGTTGCCGCCACGGCGGCTCACCACACAGTGGCTACCTGGCAACCCGGTCTGGAGAACCTGATGAAGTTGACTGAGCTGTTTACACAACCGGATGCAGCCTTTGGCGACGCAATGAGCGCCATGCTGGCACAATTTCACCACTCGGATGACAGTCAGGCCCCCTACCAGCGCGACCAGTTCGCCCACCAGCTCGATCAATCCCGCATGCCTGCGGTCGGCCTCTCCATCCAGCACTATCTGGCGCGGCTGGCCACCCTGGTACCCGGCGCCTCTCACCTCACCTCGCCACGCTACATGGGCCACATGACGGCACCACTGCCGGCCTATACCGCCGAGCTGTCGCGCCTGCTGGTGATGCTGAACCAGAATCCGATGAAGATGGAGTCCTCCCGCCTGCTCAGTTTTCTGGAGCGGGAGGTGCTGGCCAAGCTGCACCGCCTCATCTATGGCAGGGACGATGCCTTCTACGGCGAGCAGATGCACGCCAAGGATGCCGCCCTCGGCGTCATGACCAGCGGCGGCACCATCGCCAACGTCACGGCGCTGTGGCTGGCCCGCAACCGCGCCTGCGGCGACAACCTGTTCGCCCTCTATGAGCAGGGTTATCGCGGCGCTGTCATTCTGGGTTCCCGGCTGATGCACTACTCCTTCGACAAGGGGATGGACCTGCTGGGGCTGGGGGCGCACAGTGTCTGGCGTCTTGAAACCGACGAGCAGAACCGGCTCAGTCTGGCTGCGCTGGAGCAAGCGCTGATCCAGTGCAAGGAACAGAAACTCAAAGTGCTGGCACTGGTCGGCGTGGCGGGTAGCACCGACTTTGGCTCCATCGATCCGCTGCCGGAGCTGGCGGCCATCGCCGAGCGCGAGCAGATCCATTTTCATGTGGATGCCGCTTGGGGTGGCCCGACCCTGTTTTCGCCCCGTTATCAGAACCTGCTGACCGGCATTGAGCGGGCCGACACCGTCACGC
>NZ_CAWNYS010000527.1:0-1592 GCF_963878295.1 Aeromonas sp. HMWF014
CCACTTGCCGGTGTTGCCGCCCAGATCGTAGAGGTGGCGAGGCTCATAGCGAAGTACTTTCTCCTGTGCCTGCAGGAACGCCCAGTCGGAGTAGAAGTGATCAAACGCAAACCAGCTGCTGCGGGCGGGCTCAGGCAGTTCGCTCAGATGTGGGTAGAGGGTCTGCCAGGGGCCGAACTCCTGCAGACCGGCCGGCGTGCCCTGACGGATGGCTTCGAGCAGATGGGCTAGGGGCTGATAGCAGACGTGCTGGGTGAAGTCGAGATTGACCCGGCTCATGGCGTCGTGTTGCAGATACTTGCCGACCCGGCCCAGCACATAGTGCTCATCGGCCTGGTAGCAGAGTCCGCCGCCGAGCCCCATGTCCAGCAGCACGCTGACCGCATATTCACTCAGCTCGCACGCCTGGGCTATGTCCGCCAGCGGCGCGCCCTGTTGGCCACGTGTCTCGAGAAAGGCAAGCACCCCGGTTTCACGCAGACACCAGCTGGCCTGGAACAGCATGGGCCCGAAGGCGATCTTCTGGGCCGCGCCTATGGCCTCCAGCGCGTTGTAGGGGTCTGCCTGATAATGGTTCACGGGGTGGCTCCTGCCGTATTAACGGCTCTGTGTGCGGACGAGTTCGTTCTGGATGGCCTGATTCAGGCCCAGTACCCAGCGGTTATAACTGCGATGAATGCTGCCATTGCCCTTGTCATCCAGATTGACGCTGCTCACATAATTAATGGAATAGTCGTGGCTGCTATATGGAATATCGCATCACCGTCTGATGCTGGCGTACATTGACCTGGCCATGAATACGTCCCGGCTGCTCTTTTTTCATCGCCCAGATCTTTCTTATCCCCGAAGTGCTCATGGCGCTGGCCACCTGATCTTCGGTCAGATTGAAGGCAACCGGGTTAGCGGCCATATTGCGAATGGGCCAGGGCGAGAGCATGAGTTACTGAAATTTTAACCAAAAAAATTAACCACTGTCATCCGGGTTGTAATTGCATTCTCTGCACGCATTTTGTACAGAGATATGCTGAAAATGCGATGTCAAATTTGTCCAGCATTGGCCGAGCAACCTATCTCTCCCTAGCGAATGGGCTGGCTGGTGGAGCAGGCTGCCAGCAGGGCACAGGCCAGCAACAGGGATATTTTATTAATGACTTTCATAATATTCCCTTGCGAGGAAATTCAATAAATAGAGCTTGGCAATGAGACAACACAAATCGTTTATTTTCAATCACAATGCCAACGGATAATCCGCGCCAGCTATTATTTTTGATGAATAATGGTATTATTCGCGCGGTATTAATGTGATGACTCCGGCGGATAATCCCCGGGGAGCAGGCACTGCCCAGCGGGTGGGTGCCTTTTATCGTCCAAGCGCTCACACCAAGGTCAAGGACAGGTTGCCTGAAATATGCTCTCTTTTTCGTTGCAGGATAGTCAGGCATTGTCACCGGGTCTTGTCGACGCGCTCGACTGGCAGGCGTGGACACAGCTGGGGCAATGGCCCGCCGATCCCCCGTTCCCCGCGACCCCTTTGCTGCCCATGATGATGGCGCGCCGTCTGAGCCAAGGTTCTAGGCTGGCGGTGCAGGTGG
>NZ_CAWNYS010000528.1:0-3311 GCF_963878295.1 Aeromonas sp. HMWF014
GGCCTACTTCAAGATTAGCCTTTCAACACGTAATTGGGACAGAGCCATGAGCAAGGGCAGGAGCCGATCCTGCCCTTTTTTCATGGGGTGACGTTAGCGGGTTGAGCCCCGGGATCAGAACTGCTGGAACCAGCGCTGGATCTGGACCGGATCCTTGCTCTGGGTCAGGGAAAGCATCAGCAGTATGCGCGCTTTCTGAGGGTTCAGGGTGCCGCCGGCCACGAAGCCGTACTCGGCGTCATCGATCTCTGCATCCAGAGTGGTGGCGCCGGTCGGCACGCGGGTGGAACGCACCACGCGGATACCATCCTTGCTCGCCTGAGCCAGAGTATCGAACAGGGTGTGGTAGAGGTTACCGTTACCCACACCGGCACTGACGATACCGTCAAACTTGGCATTCACCATGGCCTTGGCCGGCAGATCGGTGGCGTTGGCATAGTTGTAGACGATGCCCACTTGCGGCAGCTTGTCGAGCTTGCTCACATCGAACGGGGTCTTGCTGGTGTGCAGGCGGGCCGGGCTGCGCTGATAGTCAATCTTGCCGTTGTGAATGTAACCCAGCGGGCCAAAATTGGGGGAGGCGAAGGTCTGTACCCCGGTGGTGTTGGTCTTGGTGACGTCGCGGGCATCCAGCACTGTGTCGTTCATCGCCACCATCACGCCACGGCCCTTGGAGCTCGGGTCGGAGGCGGTCACCACGGCGTTATACAGATTCAGCGGGCCATCGGCGCTCATGGCGGTGGAGGGGCGCATGGCGCCGACCAGCACCACCGGCTTGTCGCTCTTGACGGTCAGATTGAGGAAGTAGGCGGTCTCTTCCATGGTGTCGGTGCCGTGGGTGATGACGATGGCATCCACGTCATCCTTGGCCAGTAGCTCGTTGACCCGCTTGGCCAGGGTCAGCCACACCTCGTCGTTCATGTCCTGGGAGCCTATTTTGACTACCTGCTCCCCCTGCACATCGGCCACGTTCTTCATCTCGGGAACTGCAGCAATCAGGGTCTCGATAGCTACCTTTCCTGCCTCGTAGTTGGACTGGGTGGCCGACTGGCCCGCCCCGGCGATGGTGCCGCCGGTTGCCAGAATATGGACGCTGGGCAGGGCCATCGCCATGGGGGAGAGGGTCAGGCCAACGACGGCGGCGAGCAGGGTCTTGCGGATCGGTAGGGTCATGCTGCAAATCCTTATGGTTGGAATAATCGCAGCAAGTTTGCCCATTTAAACAGCAATATCTGTGATAACACTCACCAAAAGACAGGTGGGTACAGATTTTTAACCTGTTTAATACCTCTATAGAGATAAATTAACCTACCTGAAAGCCCTGTGCTTCGATCAGGGCGATCAGCGCTGCCTTGCTCAGTTCGCTCTCGATAACAGCCTTGCTGCTGGCAAAATCCACCCGGGCCTGACTAATAGCGCTCTGGGCCAGCAGGGCTTTTTGCAGGCTAGCGGCGCAGCCACCACAGGACATGCCGGACACTGTGAGTTCGATAGTCATGGGATATCTCCTCTGTTGATATCGTGTCAGCCTAAAGCTGCCGCCCGCGGCAAGGTCAAGCCGTGCCGGACTGGCCAACGGCAGCCTGCCTCAGCCCATCAGCCCGAGGTAGTTCATCAGGGTGGCGCCCAGGCTGGTGCTGATCAGTGAGCCCAGCGTGGTGGTGGCGATGATGTTGGCAGCAAGTACGCTGTCGCCGCCCATGGCGCGGGTCATCACATAGCTGGCGGCGGCTGTGGGGGTGGAGCTGATGAGAAACAGTATGCCGAGCGCCTGCGGGCTGAAGCCAAGCGCCCAGGCGCCCGTCACCAGCAGCACCGGAATGCAGAACAGCCTGTTGGCGGTGGCCCAGCCGGTCAACATGGCACCGCCGCGCAGGGCTTTGAGGTTGAGACTGGCGCCGGTGCAGAGCAGGGCCAGCGGCAGTGTCATGTTGGCGAAATAGTTGCCCGTGGTGATCACCAGCTGGGGCAGCTCGATACCGAGCAGGCCGAATGGCAGGGCGGACAGGATGGCGATGATCAGGGGATTTTTGGCGATCCCCTTCAGGATCGGCTTGATCCCCTGGTTGCCCCCCAGACTGCGGGTCAGGGTGATCACGGCGAGTATGTTGTAGAGCACGGTCACCGAGCCCACCAGCAGGGCGGCGGCACCTATCCCCTCAGCGCCGTAGGCGTTTTGCACATAGGCCAGCCCCATGATCCCCATGTTGCCGCGAAAGCTGCCCTGCACGAAGATACCGCGCTGACGCCGCTCCGGGATGAAGCGGGCCGCCAGTACCTCCAGCACCAGAAAGCCGGTGAGCGTGCCGAGCAAACCGTAGAGGATGAGCCAAGGACTCGGCATGGTGGAAAAATCGGTGCGCACCATGCTGAGGAACAGCAGGGCCGGCAGGGTGACCTGAAACACCAGGCGGGAGGCGGATTCGACGAAGCTGTCTGGCAGCAGGCCCAATTGCTTGAGCCAGATGCCGAGCAGCAGTACCACGCAGATGGGGCCTGTGATGGAGAGGGAAAAGTGCAGGCTTGCCAGCAGATCCATGATGCGCGTCCTGTGCGATGGCGAGCGGCACGGCGTTCGCCAGGGAAAAAAAAGCATTCTAACGCCATGGGCTTGTATTCACAGGGCTTAATCACAACAATGTGGGCAATTCTGCCGCCGAGCCCCCTGTGAGCCAATTCATGGACAAGAAACTGACCATCCTCGATATCGCCCGTCTGAGCGGAGTCGGCAAGTCGACCGTCTCCCGGGTGCTCAATCAGGATCCCAAGGTGAAGCCGGCGACCCGCGAGCGGGTGGAGCAGATCATTGCCCTGCACGGCTTTGTTCCGAGCAAGTCGGCCCGGGCCATGCGCAGCCATAGCCAGCAGGTGGTGGGGATCATCGTCTCCCGACTCGACTCCAGTTCCGAGAACCAGGCGGTACGCGGCATGCTGGAGACCCTCTACCAGCGTGGCTATGACGCCGTGCTGATGGAGAGCAAGTTCTCCCCCGCCAAGGTGCTGGAGCATCTGGCGGTGCTGGATCGGCGCGGGGTGGATGGCATCATCCTCTTTGCTTTCAACGATCTGGACTACGACGCCATGGCGCCGCTGCAAGATAAGCTGGTACTGGTGGCCCGCGACCATCCCGGTTTCTCCTCTGTCTGCTTCGACGATGCCGGGGCTGTGCGCACCATGCTGGCCGCGCTGGCGACCCGCGGAGTAGGCGAGATCGCCTATCTGGGGGTGGATACCTCGGACCTCACCACGGGTCAGCGCCGTCTCAATGCCTATCTCGGCTACTGCGCCGAGCAGGGATTGACGGCGCGCAG
>NZ_CAWNYS010000529.1:0-11739 GCF_963878295.1 Aeromonas sp. HMWF014
GTATGACTCCGGCCCACTGACCCTCAGCGCGGGCAGCGACCTGCTGATTGCGGCCATCGATAACCTCGGGGCGGGGCCAAGTCCGGTACAACTGCTCGCTATCGGTAGTGATGGTGCCACGCCCATCTTGTCTGCAGATGAGCAGGCACAGCTGAGAGTGGTTCATGCCGTTGCGGATGCACCTGCCGTCGATATCTGGGTAAATGGCGCGGCGCCGACAGCAGCCCCGCTGCAAGGATTGGCCTATAAGGGCAACACCTCATACCTGGGCCTGGCCGCCGCCGCGTATGACTTTGTGGTCACGCCAACCGGCTCAGCCACCCCGGAGGTGATCAATGCCAGCGATGTATCGCTCAAGGCGGGCGCTCGTTACTCCCTGTTTGCCGTGGGCCAGCTGCTGACCCCATCCGGCGAAACGATAGAGCCTCTGTTACTGACTGATACCGGGCGTTCGGTTGCTACCGAGGCTCAACTGCGGGTGCTTCATGCTGCCCCCACAGCACCGGCCGTCGATATCTATCTGACCGCAGGTTCGGATATCACAGGTGCTTCACCAGCGCTCACCGCAGTGCCTTTCAAGGCATCCAGTGAGTACCTTGCCATTGCTGCCGGGGATTACTATGTGACCATCACGGCGACAGGTGACAAGACGCCGGTCATTGGCCCCTTGCCGGTCACCCTGGCTACTGGTCAGGTGTTAACAGCCGCAGCGCTGTCTGACAGTGTCGGTGGTGTGGAGCCGGAGTTGCTGATCCTGGATGACACCAGTAGCAATTGATGACCCCCGGTCATGCAATGGACTGATAATCAGACCCAAACCGATGCCTTCAGTTTGGGTCTTTTTATGGCTGGAAATCGGCATTCGCACGCTTGAGCGAGCTGAGCCAACAGGAAGGCAACACCGGAAGGGGAGTCAGAAACCCGGCCGCCAGACGGAGCCGGGTGAATTGTAAAGAGTAGGGTGACAGGGGTAGGAGTCAGCCTAGTCTAATCAACTCGATGGGCGCATAACGCTCTTGAGTGTTTGCCAGCAGCACGCACTTCTCATGCTCCGCCTGATAGGGGGTCATGTTGTCGGTGCGGGCCTCTTTCAGGCAATCGACGGCGCCAGTGGCGGCAATCATGACGCGCTGACCCAGGTTCAACACATTTCGGTTCCGGTCATAGATCTTCATTACATTCTCCTTTGCTTGGGTCCTGGTGGATACACTGGCTGGTGTCCAGGACAACGGCTTTCAGACTACGCCCCTGAAAAAGGTGATTTATGTCACAGATCAAAAAAGGGGCAAAGAGGGATTCATGGGATGTAAAAGCGGGCATGGCGGGTTGGTCACCTTCTGCCGGTCACCCAGCTCCCCGGCATGTCTATGACTGGCTTGGGCTACGTTTGCCCCCATTGCTACGGCGCAGTTTTGGTAAAAAAGCCCGCGAGAATATCGCAGGCTCCCGATATAAAATAGGTGCTGGATTAATTGAAGTAATATCCAAGATATATGAATTTGCCTTTGGCGTCTTCATTCAGATCCTGAGCAAGTACCACTGCGCTACGGCCAAAATCGCAGAATGCACTCTCTACCGAATCACCATATCCAGATTGCAAGGTTGCGATATAGTCAGCATCAGCATTTTTCTGATAGCACAGATAGATATATTGACCGCCAGCACCGTCATTAAGATCAACATCCACTTTTTGCCAGCCAGTAGGAGCAGTCGCATCTTTGCCGGTAATAAAGCGCATGGCTGCGACCCCCTTGCCGCTGGTGCCAGTCTGATAATAGATATAAATATATTTCCCTTCCGCTCCCTGATTGAAATCCTGGGGGTCATTATTTTTATTACTGACGACTTGCCAACCACTTCCTGCCGGCATTCCGTGAGTCCAGTCAGCGTTATCAAGTGCCCGTGCTGTCATTTCCACGATATAAGACATGCTTAACCCTCATTGGTATAAACAGGCGCATATAAAAAACTATCTCGCTACTGAATCAGGCAGCTAGATATGGTTGGCTACAAATATATTCTGCGCCTTACTCCTTAAATATATCCGTAGCAAACCCAATAAAACCATATCAGATGGCGAAAAACGCATCGGTCAAATTTAGGCGTAAATCTGACAGGGGCACGCACAATGAAAAGCATGAGACACTCGATCTTTTATGTCGGCCAACTCCTGTCGCAGCAAGATCCAGACTTTATGGGGGAATGAGGGTTATCCGATGGAAAGTTGCGTTATATTGGTGGCCGATTAGCCAGTCTCATTCACTGTGGCCGCGCATCCGGGCCGCTGTTTCAACAAGATGGAGAGTGCTCATGAATCGCGACATTACCGCCCAGTTTATCAAGATGCTGACCAACCTTGACCAGTGCCTGGCCAAGGCCGTAGCGCATGCCGAGGTGAAGCTGTTCAGTGTGGAGAACTTCTTCGGCGATCGGCTGATCGTCGATATGCTGCCCTTCAGCAAGCAGGTGTTGATCTGCTGCGATTCGGCGCGGGCCGTGGTGGCCACCGCCAGCCACAGCGAGTTGCCTGTGATGAGGGATGATCCCAAGACCATGGCGGATCTGCGCGCCCATATAGCCAGGACCATCGTCTTTCTGCAGAGCAAGCTGGACGCGGACTACAGCCAGTATGCCAGCGCCCGCTACGTGCCCCACTGGGCCGGTGGCAAGGTGATGGATGGCCATACCTGCATTCATGAATACGGCATCCCCAATTTCTACTTCCACCTCACCATGGCCTACGCCCTGCTGCGCCGCGCCGGGGTCGATCTCGGCAAGCGGGACTATCTGGGCGGGTTGAACCTGCAATAAGGCCCAGGGCTGCCGGAATGAAGAGAGCCTGCCATGTGGCAGGCTCTCTTTTTTGGGCGGGCGGACCCGCGCAACCCGCTCGGGCCCGTGCCCGGCTACTCAGCCGGGATCTCGGGTTCGACCAGGGCGGCCAGCTGGGTCAGGGACTCCTGCCAGCCGAGATAGCACATCTCCACCGGGATAAGCTCGGGGATCCCGGCCTGCTCGATGGCAAGCTCGGTACCGCAGAGCACTCCGGTCAGGCTGACGGTGACGCGCATCTCTCCCGGCAGCCCGGGGTCGTCGAAGCTGTCGGTGTAGCGGATGCGCTTACCGGGTTCGAGCTCGAGATACTCGCCGCCGAAGGCGTGGCTGTGGCCTGTACCGAAGTTGGTAAACGCCATCCGGAAGTGGCCGCCGACCCTGGCCTCCAACTGCGCCACCCGGCAGGTGAAGCCGTGTGGCGGCAGCCACTTGGCCAGCGCATCCGCCTCGATAAAGGCCCGATAGACCCGCATCGGTGGTGCCTTGAGCACCCGGTGCAGTCGTACTGTTCCCGTCGTCATGGTCAACGCCTCCTGGTTGAGATCCGCATCAAGGGTAGTCGTCAGCGCGGGGCCATTCCGGTATGACCGCCAGATCAGAAGGGGCCGTTACTCTCGCGCAGCTTGTCTGGCAAGCCATCGTGATCACCCGGTTCGCGCCCGGGCACATCATTCCAGTGCAGCTTGCCGAGGGTGATATTGCGTTCGGGATGGACAGTGTAGTGGATGCGGTTGTCCTCCCGAATCGTGTCGCCGATGCAGAGCAGCCGCACTAGTTGGTGTTGGTGATAAAGGTGTGGGCCAGCCCGTCACCGGCCTTGAAGGCCACCGAGTCACCCGGTTGCCGCCGATGGAACACGCCATCGAGCCAGACATCGGGCGTGCCTTCCAGTACGTGGACGAACTCATCCTCGGTTTTTTCGGCGTGGGGCCAGCTGGTGTGATGGCCGGGCTCGACGATCTCGTGGTGACGCGCCTCTGTGCCGACAGGTGACGGGGCCATGGAACCCGGCGCTGCCGTCACTTCTGTTCGCTAACACTGTGCTTTTTCAATGTATCGGCAAGGATTTGATCAAGGTTGCGGTTATTTCGGCCATTCGCTCATATAATCGCCGCCATGAAAATGATTCGGAAGGATTCGATGGTCACGCTGATGGCGGCCCTGTGCGGGCTGCTCTGGACCTGCCTGGTATGGGCGGCGCCCACCCCCTTTGTCGCCATCCCGACCGGCCCGTCAGCGGCCAGGGCGACAACGGAACAGGTCAGCATGGAACCGCTGCTATCCTGGTTCTCCGGCGAGTTATCCAGCTGGGAGCAGGCCACTTATGACACCCGTTTCACCAGTGCCGAGCTGCGGTTGGTGGAGATCTGGCCCGGCTACAAGGGCTTTCGCTGGGTCTATGCCGAGCAGTTCCTGACCGAGCGGGCGGTGCGCCCGTTTCGCCAGCGTATCTACCGCTTTTCTCCCGTCCCTGATGGTCGCATCCTGATGGCCGAACTGACCATGCCCAGAGCCGTCGACTTCGCCGGGGCCTGGCGCGATCCCAGTCTGCTGAACTCCCTCACCCCGCAACAGCTCTCCCTGCGTCAGGGCTGCGAGATCTGGCTGACCCGCCAACCCTCGGGGGAGTACGCAGGTCACAGCAAGGTCGGCAGCTGCGCCACCAATTTTGGCGGCGCCAGCACCCTGGTGCAGTACCTCTGGATCGGCCCCGACAGCGTCAGGCTGCTGGACCGGGCTTATGACAACGAGGCCCATCAGCGTTGGGGCAGCCCGGGCGAGGGCTATGTCTATCTGCGCAAGGCGACGCTGCGCGGGGAGTAATCCCGTTCTGACCTGCCTCTCATACGGGCAGATCCAGCTCATGGCGGTGGTTGCTGGGGTAATCGATCAGCAACCGAGGCGCAGCGGCATGGACTTCCTGGCCGAATAGCGCAGGTTGACCGGGCGCGGGGTGGGCAGGGCATTTATCACCGGGACTTTGGTTGTCCCCTGGTGCGATTGCATCGCCACCGCATCGAGCCCATGGCGCCGGCCTGACTCCGTATGCAAGGAGGGCAAAATGGCATTATTCCTGTCTTGGACAGGGGGTCGCGAGCCTTTTGCCAACAGTGAAGGGGTCTGAGTGGGGGTTGCCAAGACACGAACGGGGGGCCAGGCCCCCCGTTGTTTATGCGATGCAGGATCAGAGCTTGAACAGCGGCCGCAGGCGAATGCCGATCAGGCTGCCGGCCAGGGCCATCAGCATCCAGACCCAGCCGTGCAGGCTGCCCGACGCCGTACCATCGAAGAAGCCACCCAGATTGCAGGCGCTGTACATGGCGCCCATCCCCATCAGCAGGCCACCGATGATGGATGCCAGGCTGTTGCCGAGCCGCATCGGGGCGAAGTTGCCGCCCCCGCTGATGCAGCGCGCCAGCATGGCCCCCAGGATGCCGAGCCAGAACATGCCGACCATGGGATTGATAAAGAGCGGTTGGGCCAGTTTCGGGTTTCCCTCGAACAGGCCGAACAGGGAGGCGCCGCGCAGCGCCATGTCATAGACGGCGCCCGTGATGGTCCATGCCGAGCCGTGCAGGGCCACTACGCTGGAGTTGAGCAGGGCGATGAGAATGCCGCCGGTCAGCACGGTGAAGCGGCTGTCGCGCCAAAACAGGTTGCCACCGCTGAAGAGGGGCTTGAGCTCGCCGGTGCGTTTGAGTTCGCTGTTGCGAAACAGCAGGAAGAGCACGGCGACCAGCGCCAGGTTGAGCAGCATGCCGCTCCAGAGATTGCCGGTGAGGTCTTTGGCCAATACCACATGGCTTGTGAAGGTGGCATCCAGCGTGGGGCGGAACTGGTTGCTGATAAGGGTACCGATGCCGTAGCAGAGCAGCACCAGCCAGAAGCGGGGCTGCCCCTCGCCACAGCCGTAAAGGGTGCCGGTGGCGCAGACGCCCGCCAGCTGCATGCCGATGCCGAACAGGAAGGCGCCGACGATAAAGGGAATGCCGATGGCCATCACGTTGCCCACCATGGCATTGCCAAACAGGGCGTGACTAAAGGAGAGGAGGCCGGTGAACAGCAGGATCTCGATGGCGATGGTGAGCAGGTGAACCCGCACATAGTAACTGTTGCGCTTGGTCAGCATTTCGCGCCAACCGAACACGATGCCGAAGCGGCTGAAGGAGAGGGTGAAGCCGAAGCCGAATCCGATCAGGGCCATCAGGGCCCATTTCATACCAAAGGTGTTGCCGAGCCAGAGTAACGCTCCCCCCGCGAGTGCCACGATGGGGAGCGACCATTTTCGATTCATGTTGTTTCCTGTGCGTCATGAGTGAATGGAAGCCGTGCATCCTATTCCCACATTGAGTCCAATGCTATCGGTTTGGTTGATGGTAAGGATTGCGGGACACGGGGGCTAGCCATGTCCCAGATGGTCAATTGCGGAGGTTGGCGGGGGTATCGAGGTGAAAATGCTGGGTCTGTTGGGTCAGGATTCGTGAATGTCGGGCCACGGTATCGGCTTCTTCCGCAGCCTGACGTGCGTTGTCGTTGACCTTGGTTGCGAGCTGTGACATTTCAATGATGCTGCCGCTGATCCCGTAGATCCGTGTTTTCTCTTCTCCCATCAGGGTGCTGACCTGGGTGATCCGCAGGCAGATTTCGCCACAGCTCTGCTCGATGCGGGTAATGCTCTGTTTGGCATCTGCAACATGCCCTACCGTCTGCTCGACCCGAGTCAGTTCGGTATCCATTTCACTCACAGCTCTCTGGCTGACATCCTGTATCTTGCCGATGATGGTAGTGATTTCGGTCGTTGCCTCGCCGGTGCGATTGGCCAGTGAACGTACCTCATCGGCAACCACGGCGAAGCCACGCCCCTGTTCGCCGGCGCGGGCCGCTTCGATGGCCGCGTTGAGCGCCAGCAGGTTGGTCTGTTCGGCGATGCCGTGGATTACCCCCGCCAAGCCGGATATCTGCTGGGATAACCCGGCCAGGTCTGCAATGGTGCCAGAGACCTGTTTCACTCCGTGAGCCTGGGCCTGGATCACTTGCTCCACCCCTTGTATGACCAGCCGGGTGGCACTGGCGTGAGCTTCTGACTGGGAAGTCAGGTTGCTGACCTGCTGCAGCTGTGCATCTCCCTCCTGGATCAGGGCATATAGCTGCTCGATGACCTGCTCAACCTGCTTGGCCGCCCCCACTTGGGTTTGGCTATCATCGACATGCTGGCGAGAGAGGGTGGTCAGGCTGGTGGCCTGGTCGTTCAGCGAGCCTGCGCTCTGCTGCAGTGACGCCACCAGCGTTGAAAGCTGATCCCGCATGCTGCCAATCCGTTGGATCAGATCACCGATCGCATCGTTGCCAGGGTTTGGCATGGGGCAGTTCAGTGCACCGGCGGCAATGGCGGCGGTGGCCTTGCCTGCCTCCAGCAGGCGTTGCTGGGTTGGCCGTCCCAACCAGAAGACCAGAGTACATCCCATCAGGGCCGCGAGCAGCAGTAGCCAATAGCTCATCCGGGTGGTCTGGGTGAGTTGTTCCAACTGTGCGGTCGCAAATTGGTTGCCATGGGTGACGGTGGCATCCACCCCGAGCCGGTGAGCCCTGTATATAGTGTGCAGTTCAGCCGCTATGGCGGTGGCGCGCTCCAGATTGCCCTGCTTGATGGCCGGAATGAACTGACCATTGAGGAGTTGCCAGAAGTGCTCGCCCTGTGTGCGCTGCTCACCAAGAAGGCTCCGCTTGAGATCTTCATCCAGTGCGCTTTCCTGCCAGAAGCGGTTGCGGGTGTTGAAATCCTGCTCCAGGCGGGCGAGGGATTGCAGCAGATTCTCCTGTTCATCTGCCGTGGCATGCAGCAGGGTGTAGACCAGCAGCTGGGACTCAATTAGATAGAGCGGGGGAGGCAATATGTCGGCGACGACATCTTTCCCTTCCCCCATCTTGTCTGCTGCGTTTTTTACCGAGTGCATTCCAAAAAAACTGATTGATATCAATACGATGAATATCAATATGCCCAGCGCTTGACTGAAAAAAAGCGAGCGGTTGTGAATTGCCTTCAACATGTAACCTCCATTCGAATCCATATCATGGATAGCATAGCCCTATCCTGAGCCAACGCCCTGAAACCTCAGAGACGGCCCGGTCCGCGGTATTTGATGGCTTTTTCGGTAGTGGGGAAGGGCATGGATGGTAGACCAGGCTCAGTGAGAGGGAGCGTATATGGGGAAAGGAACTGACTGGTTGACCAGCCTGATATTGCAGCCGATCAGCGGCATCGTAATATTATTACATTGCTATTTTTAATTGATTTTTAAAAAAACGAATTTAAATTTTGCGCCCTCGAATGCTTTTGGGTAGAATCTCGGCGTGTTATCAACAGATGGAAGGATATTATGGAAAGCGACAGTTGTAGCCGATTGCAAATCGCGATGTGGGCTTGCCAGAGCTGAGGTTGATATCCTTTCTTCCCCCTCACTCTGATTGCTCAGAGTGCAGCATAGAGTGCAGCATCTATATGAGTCACCTTCGACTCTCACAACCGCTTAATTCCGGCCTTCATCAGGGATTGTCGTTGTAAATCTGGATTGTTCCGCTCACCTGCGAGCCATGCCGCCTCGCGACCCCTGCAATTGAACGCTTCATCATGCGCCCCGGGCGCTGCCCGTCAGGGCTGCCACAGCGTCGGAGCCGTGCATCGGCGCCGTGGCCGGGAAGTGATCGAGCGTAAAATAACAAGATGGACACTACCATATTGAAAACAGATTCGTTTTCGATAGGACAGGTTGCGAAATTAAATAATTAATGTGATTGCTCAATATATTTCGGTCGTAGCAAGGGTTGCGCCGTAATATTTCCATGGGGTGCGGTTTTATAAGTTGTCTTCCCCCGCCCTGCATCGCTGACATTATTCCCTGCCCGGCATCCAGTTATTTCAAGCTGTCGTTATCCTTATTTCCTTTATGGGTGTATGCCGCTCTAGTGGTGGGATCACCGGACTCGTCCGCCGATAATACAGACCCGCGGGTTGTGCCCGCCTGCGACAGTGTATCTGGCTGTCAGTGGCTGTGCCCTGCTCTCTTTCCACCCCACTCGGAGGATATCGTATGACCGAAGAGCCCAAGCCTCGACCCTCGGGGTCCACGCCTCCCCACACCTGATCCCCCTGCGGGTAACAGGATGCGGAGTCCTGATCCCTGATAGCCCCTACCTGCTGGCAAGCTTGCCCGACAGACATGCCGTCTGGCGGCGCCATGCTGCGCCTGCGCTAACCGGGGGCCCATTGCCTGTCTCACATTAGAACTGACGCCTGGCCTGGCCCGCGACAGGGCCTTGCTATAAGCGAAAATCAGGATAAAGAGTTATGAAGCAACAACATACCGCCAGCCGGCACAAGCAAAAGGGATTCGTCTCCCCTGGCCGTGCCAATGAGAAGCTCTCCTCACGGGTGCTCGACGAGGCCGACAAGTCCCTCGAATACACCCTCACTGCCGTGCGCGGCAATATCGACGGCCTGACTGCGACCGAGGCGGCCAACCGCCTGATCCAGTTCGGCCCCAACGAGGTGACCCACGACAAGCCGCCCCATCCGCTGATCCAACTGCTGCAGGCGTTCAAGAACCCCTTCGTGATGGTGCTGATCGTGCTCGGACTGGTCAGCTACGTGATGGACGTGCTGATGGCCGACCCGGGTGATGAGGATTGGGTCAAGGTGATCATCCTCGGCGTCATGGTCAGCCTGAGCGGCCTGCTCCGCTTCTGGCAGGAGTACCGCTCGGCCAAGGCGGCCGAAACCCTCAAGTCGCTGGTACGCAACACCGCCACTGTGCAGCGCCGACCTTCGCCGGGGGCCCCCTCCTTGCGCAAGGAGGTGGCGATGGTCGAGTTGGTGGTCGGTGACATAGTGCACCTGCAGGCGGGGGACATGATCCCGGCCGACATCAAGCTGATCGAATCCCGCGATCTCTTCATCAGTCAGGCGGTGCTGACCGGCGAAGCCCTGCCGGTGGAGAAGTACGACACCCTGGGGGCGGTTGCCGAGAAGTCGGCAGACGGCAGCAGCTCGGGGGAGGTGGGCCTGCTCGACCTGACCAACATCTGCTTCATGGGCACAAACGTGGTGAGCGGCACCGCCAAGGCGGTAGTGGTAGCGACCGGCAGCGATACCTACTTCGGTTCGCTGGCCCGCAACGTGGTGAGCCACAAGCGCATCGAAACCAGCTTCGATCGCGGCGTGAACAGCGTCACCCGGTTGCTGATCCGCTTTATGCTGGTGATGGTGCCCGTGGTCTTCATGCTGAGCGGCGTCAGCAGCGGTGACTGGATGTCGGCGCTGACCTTCGCGCTGGCGGTGGCGGTGGGGCTGACCCCGGAGATGCTGCCCATGATTGTCTCCGCCAACCTGGCACGGGGCGCCGTGGCCATGGCCAAACGCAAGGTGGTGGTCAAGCGGCTCAACTCGGTGCAGAACTTTGGTGCCATGGACGTGCTCTGCACCGACAAGACGGGCACCCTGACCCAGGACAAGATCATCCTGGAGCACCACTACGACGTCCGTGGCAATCGGGACGACAGGATCCTGCAGCTGGCCTGGCTCAACAGCCATCACCAGAGCGGCATGAAGAACCTGATGGACATAGCCGTGATAGAGCACGCCGATGCGCTGGGACCTGGCTGCAAGCCGGCTGGCTACCGCAAGGTGGATGAGCTGCCGTTCGACTTCGTGCGCCGCCGCCTGTCGGTGATAGTGCAGGATGAGGGTGGCCAGCAGCTGATGGTCTCCAAGGGGGCGGTCGAGGAGATGCTCTCCGTCTCCAGCTACATTGACGACGGCAAGCAGATCCGCGTGCTGGATGAGGTTGAGCGCCGTGCCCTGTTGCGCCAGAGCGAGGAGTACAACGCCGACGGTTATCGGGTGCTGATAGTGGCGACCCGCGATATCCCGGCCACCGAGTGCAAGCAGAGCTACCGGACCAGTGACGAGGCAGGACTGGTGGTGCGCGGTTTCCTCACCTTCTTTGATCCGCCCAAGGAGTCGGCCGCCCCGGCCATCCGTGCACTGCACGATTACGGCGTGGCGGTCAAGGTGCTGACCGGCGACAATCCGATCATCACCAGCAAGGTGTGTCGCGACGTGGGGCTGAACCCGGGGGTGCCGCTGCTCGGCAAGGACATAGAGATGATGGACGACGTGGCGCTGTGCGAGGCGGTCAAGCAGACCACCATCTTCGCCAAGCTTACTCCGCTGCAGAAGTCGCGGGTGGTGAAGGCGTTGCAGGCCAACGGCAACACGGTCGGTTTCCTCGGTGACGGCATCAACGACGCACCGGCACTGCGGGATGCGGACGTGGGGATCTCGGTGGACAGCGGTGCCGACATCGCCAAGGAGACTGCCGACATCATCCTGCTGGAGAAGAGCCTGATGGTGTTGGAGGAGGGGGTGATCAAGGGGCGCGAGACCTTTGGCAACATCTTGAAGTACCTCAACATGACCGCCAGCTCCAACTTCGGCAATGTCTTCTCCGTGCTGGTGGCCTCCGCCTGGCTGCCCTGGGCGCCCATGCTGGCGATGCAGATGCTGATCCAGAATCTGGTGTATGACGTTTCCCAGATGCTGCTGCCGTGGGACAAGATGGACCCCGAGTTCCTCAAGCGGCCGCGCAAGTGGGAGGCGAGCAACATCAAGCGCTTCATGCTGTGGCTCGGTCCGACCTCCTCCGTGTTTGACATCAGCACCTTCTGCCTGATGTGGTTCGTGTTCGGTGCCGGTGCCATGTATGCCACCGCCAACGGCAGCATGGATCCCCTGGTCAACGGTCAGGCCATCATGAACTCGGGCTGGTTCATCGAGGGGCTGGTCTCCCAGACCCTGGTGGTCCACATGCTGCGGACCCGCAAGATCCCCTTCCTGCAGAGTACGGC
>NZ_CAWNYS010000530.1:0-13553 GCF_963878295.1 Aeromonas sp. HMWF014
GCTCAGGGAGAAGTTCTTTTCGACCATCACTGGCTCAGGAACCGGCTCGGGAGCCGGTGCCGGGACGGGGGCAACGTAAGAGGTGCGGTTCGGGTGAAACACCAGTTCCAGGGTGGCCAAACTCATGTTGGTTTCCCCGGTCACATTCTCATCACCCACGTTCCACAGGTAGCGGTAGCGGGCTTGCAGATCGAGGAGGTCGGTGAGCTTGGCGGTCAGGCCCAGACCGGCCAGCGGCACGGTGACTTGGTCGCTGCTGTTTTTGCCGTTGACATTGCTGAAGTAGGCTCCACCTTCTGCAAATACGGAGAAGATGTCGCCCAGTGGCAGACGGGCAAGACCGGACAGGGTAGCTCCCTGGGTCCTGAACTCGGCACCGTCGACATCGAATTGGCCGGTGTAGAGGTAGCCCAGTTCAGCGGCGTAGTTATCATTGAAGTTGTAACCACCAAACAGGGAGAGCGCGGTAGCGTCCTGATCAGCGTCTTTGTCAAAGTCGTTCAGGTCATGGCCATAAGCCCAACCGGCGCCGATACCTGTGTACCAGTCGTTGGCTGCCTGAGCGGTGGAAGTTCCCATTGCCGTGATGGCCAGAGCAATCAGGGCTGGTGCCATTTTCATTTTCATCGTTTCATCCTCGTTGAGTTTGCTGTGCTAGGGCGTACTGCGCACTCTTCAGTTATACCGGTCACAGGTGACAATTCAGCTGCGACTTCCATGGTGTATCACGACTGGCTTGAATGAAAAAAGAGACGGTATCCTGGATACTCATGAAGTCTTGGCCTCATGGACAACTAACCGGACAATAAGCACTTTTAAAAGTTCATCTAATCCCTCACAAGCTGAGTAACTGTATTCTTTTGACCCACTTTTATCAAGTTTCTGTACAGGTATCCAGCACTTGTGCGGGTTTGAGCGAACAAGCAGGGCGTGTGGCGGGGGAGACGGTTTGACAGAAAGTGTCGCGTCTTGCTGCGTTCACTATTAATCAATGGAAAGCGGGAAAACAAAAGGGGATGCCGTGGCATCCCCTTTTCACATCATCTGAACAGCGTCAGATTATTTCTGAACTTCTTTTACGCCAGAGATGCGAACTTCTACGCGACGATCCGGTGCCAGGCAGGCGATCAGCTGTGCTCTGGCCTTGATGCCGTCGCACTGGGCGCCGGTGACCGGGTTGGCGGTGCCACGACCTTCGATGGTGACTTTGCCGGCAGCCATACCTTTGCTCACCAGGAAGTCAGCAACGGTACGGGCGCGGGCTTCGGACAGCTTCAGGTTGTGTGCTTCAGAACCGATGCGGTCTGTAAAGCCGACGACCACGGCGCTGCCATCTCGCGGCTGCACGTCGACGATCTGCTGATACAGGGTATTCAGCGCGGCAACACCTTCCGGCTTCAGAGTGGATTTGCCAAAGGCAAACAGCACGTCTGAGTTCAGAGCGAAGTTCTTCTCAACAACCTGCGGGGCAGGAGCCGGAGCTTCTTCAACAATCGGAGCCGGAGCCGGCGCTACGTAGGAAGAACGGAACGGGTGGTATACGGCTTCCAGGGTCGCAACGCTCTGGTTGGACTTGTAGCGTACATCGTTGACTTGCAGGTCAGCCACGTCCCACATGTAGCGGTAGCGAGCTTGCAGATCCAGCGCGTCGTTAACCTTGTAGGTCACGCCCAGGCCAGCCAGCGGGGATACTCTGGTATCGCTGGTGCCCATGCCGTCGGTGTGAGCCCAGTAGGCGCCGCCTTCAGCGAAGGCAGAGAAGTCGCCGCCCAGCGGCAGACGAGCGATACCGGACAGGGTGGCACCCTGGTTTTCGTAACGGTTGCCATCGGTGTTGCCACGGCCAGCGTACTGGTAGCCTAATTCGGTACCGAAGTTTTCGGTGAAGTTGTAACCAACGAAGGCGTTGGCAGCAGCCGCGTTTTCTTCGCCAGTGTTCACGCCTTCGATTTTGTTCAGACCGTTGAAGTGGGCAGCACCGACACCGGCACCGAAGTAGATGTCGTCAGCGGCGTGAGCTGCAGTTGCACCCATGGTAGCCATAGCGATGGCGATCAAGGAAGGGGCCATTTTCATCATAAAAAAATCCTCGTAGAGATGGCACGTTGTTCACGTGCTTCGCACTTTTTAATTTATGTAAGCTGCAGGCTCTGCCGAACAACAGCGTTGAGTCTGGCAGGGATCCCGGTTCCATCCGGGAGGCACACATTCCTGGTGCACAAGCGAGCGGGTAGCAGCGTAAGCAATGCCTTCACCCTTCACGAACAGCCGACGTCATTCCGATGACGTGGCGCACTCTATGCCGATTTCAAAACATGATCAAGCTCACACATAATCCATATGGCAAATTGTGTCGCGTGGATAACTGGCTGTTTATCCGAATTAATTAGTGATCCAAATAGGCTCTGTGCAGCTTCTTTTCGAGTTTAATATAGGCCTGAACCCAGTCAGATTGCGCCATAGAGGGAGATACCCTCGCCTGGAATACCGCCAGATAATCGGCCTCGGTTGCTTCGCACAGTAAGGGTGTGAAGCTGAGCAAAAAATGACGGGCTAAGTAGGGGTCGAGGGGCCAGATGTTGAGGATGGCCCGCGCCACGGGCTGAACCGCAGCTGAACAGCGAAAATGGCGGTGACCCGCCTCCAGCCAGAGCGCCATCTCGGCGAGCCCGCTTTCAGGCACCAGACCCCCGTCTCCCTGCTCGTTGGCAAGGGCAAGGCCGTGGCCATTACCGAGCAGCAGATGTCCGTCTTCTTGCAAGACTCCATCGTGACTACGCAGGGGCAGGCCGGGCACGGGCTGTTCGAGAAACAGGCTGCTTTTATCATTGAGCGCGGTCAAAATCGCCGCCGCCTGCTCATGCATGGCCGCAGGTAACCAGAAGGCTTCGGCGCGTGTCTGCTGGCCTTGCATCAACTGGCGGGTGAGGTCTGCGGGTGTTGAAACTGGGTGTAAACAGGAGATTATGCCGGGGAGTGCCATGAGTTCCTACTCTTTAGGGATAGCTAGCGGATTATACGAGTTATTTCTGCTGCAACAATAAAGGTTTCTTTTCGAGACTGTTTACCTGAGGCGGTTGAGCGATTACCATCCCCAATGTTTGCAAGGGTTGTCGTCGAAAGACGCTGATTAAAGATAGAGGCTCGACCATAACGAGTCCGTTCAAAACTGATACACTTGACTACGAGTCGTCGCGAAAAATAAAGGTGGAGTTAATCCGCCGTACGGAGTATTGAACAATATGAATTCAAATATCGTAACTGTTGGTAAAAAGATCCGTCAGATCCGTGAAGCGGTCGGTTTGAGCCGTCCCAAGTTTGCCGATCTGCTGGGTGTTCCCCCGACCACCCTGAAGAACTATGAACTGGGTTATCGTGAAGTTGGTGGCGCCTTCCTGGTGGCACTGGCGCATCACCCGGAGCTGCACAAGTTCACCCTCTGGCTGCTGGCTGACAAGAAAGTCGCCGAAATTGGCCAGATCGGTCCGGACGATATTGCCAAGGCTTGATTTATTTGGGCTTTGACAAAAATGCCGCCATTGAGGCGGCATTTTTTTATCCATCTAATAACCACTTCAGTTAATTAAATTTGGCTAATTGTGCCTTCGTCCGGGATTTTAACGAAAATATCTTGGCAAGCCGGATTAATCCTCAGAAAATTCCTGCTATAAAATCAGTATTATCCTTCGCGTGATGCGCACAGTGAGACAAGTATGAGTCAAACCATTCCCCAGGTCAGAGATGGCTTTACCAGTAAATTTGGTGTTCTTGCCGCGACCCTGGGCTCTGCCGTCGGGCTGGGCAATATCTGGAAATTTCCCTATCTGACGGGTGAAAACGGCGGCGCCGGTTTTCTGCTGGTCTATGTGATTGCCACCCTGCTGGTGGGATTGCCGGTGATGATTTCCGAGATCATGCTGGGTCGCAAGGGCAAGGCCGATGCGGTGACAACCCTGAGCAAACTGAGCCCCAAGGGGCAACCCTGGTGGCTGATTGCTGTGATGGGAGTGGTCGCCGCCTTCCTCATCATGTCCTTCTATTCCGAAGTGGCGGCCTGGGTGTTCGCCTATATCTTCAAGGCCATCAGCGGCGAGATACTGTCGACCGACCCTGCGGTCACGGGGGCTGCCTTCAATGCGCTCATCACCAACCCGCTGCAGAGCCTGCTCTGGCAATGGCTGGTGTTGGCGCTGATGGGGGGCATACTGCTGATGGGGGTTTCCAAGGGGATCGAAGCGGTCACCAAGAAGCTGATGCCGGTGCTCTTTATCCTGCTGCTGGTGATCGGTATCCGCAGTCTGACTCTGCCGGGGGCGAGCGAAGGTCTCTCCTTCCTCTTCTCGCCAGATTTCTCCAAGATCACCGGGGCCGTGGTACTGACCGCCATGGGGCTGGCCTTCTTCAAGCTATCCATCGGTATGGGTTGCATGATGACCTATGGCAGCTACTTCCGGGATGATCAGAACATTCCGCTCACCACCTTCCGGGTGATGTGCGCCGATCTGTTTGTCTCCATGCTGGCGGGGATCGCCATCTTCCCAGCCGTGTTTGCCTTCGGGTTCGAGCCCTCGGCCGGCCCCTCCCTGCTGTTCATCACCATTCCGGCAGTGTTTGCCAGTATCCCGTTTGGCCATGTTTTCATGGTGCTCTTCTTTGTTCTGTCCGCTATTGCGGCCACCGGTGCCATGCTCTCCATTCTGGAAGTGCCGGTCTCGGTGCTCTCCGAGCGCTTCAAGATTAGCCGCCCCAAGGCGACCCTGATCAACCTGCTGGTACTGGGTGCTGTGGGTTCCACCTGTGCGCTCTCCAACAGCTCGCTGGCGGATGTGCAGATTGCGGGCAAGACCTTCTTCGATCTGTTTGACTACCTCTCCTCCAACATCCTGATGCCGCTGGGCGGTATCTTCCTCTGCCTGTTTGTGGGCTGGGTATGGGGTGAGGAGAAGATGCGCGATGCTCTGACCAATGGCGGCGAGCTGGCTCTGCCGATCCTCAAACCACTGTTCTTCATCATTCGTTACGTATCGCCGCTGTTGATCCTGATCGTGATGCTCAAAGGGCTGGGGCTGTTCTAAGCCTGCTGTTTTGTCATAGAAAAAGAGCGCGGCAAAGCTAATGCCAGTCAGTTAAGAGAGTGTGAGTCTCAGCCCGCGAGGTATAAGGGCCAAAGAGTGATGGAGGCATAATGCCTCCCTCTTTTTATTGGATGCCCATCAGGGCAAAGGTGTCAGCCACATTGACGCGTTAACCATGGTACCGTTCCTGTTATTCAATATTTCGAATATTCAGTCACAAAAATGCTTAACTGACAGGCGTTACGCTGCAAGGCGCTCTTTTTTGGTTGGTGCGATTGGGGGAGGGTTACAGCAACCCGAGGCGGCCCAGCTCCTCCTTGAGCTGATCGAGGTTGCGTTCGACACAGGCCTCCCCCTCGTTGATGGCATCGCTGGCACGATGAAAATCCATGATGGAGAAGCTGCCCAGGCGTGGACAAAGCTGGATTTCCGGCGGGTCCCCCGCCATTCGGGCGCGGGTGATCCGTTCCTGCATAATGTTGATAGAGCCGCTCATCACGCTCCACAGACCGGGAGTTGCCGGTGCCGATTCGCCGCGATTAAGCCACTGACTGAGCAAGCCGCCGCCACCCGGTTGATCCGGTCCGTCGGTCCAGGGCTGGTGCATGTCGTTGTTGAGGTTAACCGCAATCACTACCTCTGCGCCCATGGCGCGGGCCAGCGAGATGGGAACCGGGTTGACCACGGCGCCATCTACCAGCCAGCGGTCGTTGACCCGGGTTGGAGTGAGGATCCCCGGCATGCCACAGGAGGCGCGCACCGCCTGGCGTAGCGAGCCCCGTTGCAGCCAGATCTCGCGGCCGGTGTCGAGTTCGGTGGCGATGCAGGCGAAGGGGATGGGCAGGTTCTCGAGATCGGGATCCCCCAGATGGCTGGCGGCGAGACCAAATACCTTCTCACCGCGAAACAGGCCGCCGGAGAGGGCGGGATCGAGCAGGCCGACGACTTGCAGCCGGCTGAAGCCGCGAACCCAGGACTCGAGCTTGTCCAACTTGCCCGCAGCATAGGCGGCGCCGACGAAACTGCCGATTGAGCAGCCTGCTACCAGATCTGGTTTGACGCCGAGGCGATCAAGGGCACGGATGACACCAATGTGTGCCCATCCTCTGGCGGCGCCGCTCCCGAGAGCGAGCCCTACGCGGGGTTTACGTGGCACAACTTTCCTCCAAAAAAGGGGTTAGGTGACCAGCTTACCTCGCAAGTCAGGAGGCGTCACCCAGCCATCTTTCACTGCGGTTGCGTCCGTTGGCCTTGGCCTGATAAAGCGCCATGTCGGCGCGGCGCACCGCTTCATGGAGCTGGATGCTCTCCTCGTGGGGGTAATAGCCGAGGCTGATGGTGACGGCCAGCTCAGGTTCGATGGTGGCCCAGTCGTGGTCGGCGACCGCGATCCTGATCTGTTCCGCCAGTTCGCCGAGACGGGATACGTCGCTGTGGCCGATCAGTAGCAGGAACTCCTCACCGCCCCAGCGGACCAGGCGGTCTGATGGGCCGAGTTGCTGCTGGCAGATTTGTACCAGCCGGATCAGCACGATATCGCCAACGGCATGGCCGAAGTTGTCGTTAACCCGTTTGAAGTGATCCGCGTCGAACATCAGCATGCCCGGCCGGAGCCGCGCCAGGCTGCCAGTTTGCTCCAGCAGGACCAGATAGTGGCGGTTGAAGGCACCGGTGAGGGCATCATGACAGGAGAGATAGTTGAGCCGCTGGTTGAGGCGATGGGACCTCAGATTGGAGAGTGCCGCCAGCAGTAAGAAAAGGATGGCGAGCAGGGTTGGAGCGGACTGGTAGGCAAGGGTCCATGCCAGCGGCAGCAGAGTGACGCTGTGCACCAGCAGCAAGGGGGTATCGGGGACAGCTAGCGTCAGTTGCAATGCCCCCTCTCGCCACTGGTACTGTACAGTTGGAGCAAGATCCTGGGGGATTCGCGGTTCCTTCGTACTGCTGGCCAGCACCTGATGGTATTGGTTGAGAAGCAGATACTGTCCCAGCGCGGGCGTCAGCCGATCGAGTTGCAGTTGCAGGCGAGAGAGCAGAATATCCATGCTAATCATCCCCACCAGTGACCCGTCTTTGTAAAGAGGTTGGGACATGGTGACCATGGTGCCAAGTCCGGCGAAATCTTCGTAAGGGCGGGAGAGAATGGTGTCCTGTGTGGGGTTGGGTGACATCAGCGCATCCTGCCAGTAGTGCTTCTCATAGATGCTGCGGCTAAAGCGGAACTGGCTGGAGGGGATCCATGGGTAGAGGTAGATGAAGTTGTCCACACCGGTAAAGTAGACCCAGGCGATCTCCTCACCAAGGCGCTGGCTGGCGGTGGCCAGCAAGGGGGAGAGACTCAGCGCCAGATGAAATCGCGCCTCCCGCTCACTGCCGGGGGAAGGTAATGGGCCTTCCCCGGTGAGGTTGCCTGCCAGCCCCGCAGGCAGGTCGGCGGGGAGCTTGTCGAGCACCAGTCCCTGGTCCGGCAGTTGCTGGATATAGCTGTAGAGCTGGTGAGTCAGCTCCGATTGAGGGTCACTGCGCAGCCGCTCTTCGGCCTGACCGCGCATCGCTTCGAGAAAGGTGTCGGTCCTCTGGAACCGATCCTGAAGGTGAATAGCACTATTGAGGGTGTCGCTCAGGTAGAGGCTCTCTATCTGTTTCAGGTTTTGCCGCAAGGTCAGACCAATCAGCAGGATGACCAGAGCGAACAGCAGCCAAGTAAGGCGTGTGGGAAAGCGGGCGTCGGACACGTTGAGCATAGGCAGCTATCTGGCGTTACAAAGGAAACTGTCGTTAGTGTAAGCGAGGTAGCCGGAAAAAAAATAGAACCGCAAAAAATGCAGTGATCTCATCGCCTTCCTGTTACGTTTTGTCACATTTATACATAGTCACGGCATAGTCTGTGGCTAAAATGGACCCAATCTGGATTTACCCTTTCACTCTTCATGGATTGTTCGATGAAAATGCGTATCTGGCTCGGCTCGGGCCTTCTTTTTATCGTGGTTGCCGGTGTCTGGGCGCTGCGTCACACCGAACCGGCCCCCAAAGCGCCGGCCAGACAGGTCAATATCCGCACCGAAACCGTCAAGCAGAGCCTGGCCGAACCCACCATCAAGCTGGTGGGCAAGCTGGCCGCCAACCGCTCCGTGGTGATAAGCCCCGAGGTGACAGGGCGTATCGTCAAGATAGCGGTGCGTTCCGGTCAGCAGGTCAAGCAGGGCGATACCCTGATAGCGCTGGATGCGGGCAAGCAGCAGGCGGAGCTCGCGGAGCAGAACGCCAGCGTGCGCGATGAGGCCCGCAAGCTGCGGGATATGCGCCGGCTGGTGGCGCGCGGTGCCATCACCACCTCCGAGCTGGAAGGGCAGGAGGCCATAGTGGCCCAGGCCCAGGCCCGTGCCGATGCGGCCAAATACGAGTTGTCGCTGCGCACCCTGCAGGCCCCCTTCAACGGCACCGTCAGCCTGATTGATCTCAGTGAAGGGGCCCTGGTCAACAGCGGTGATACCCTGCTTCATCTCGATGAGTTGGCCAAGTTGCGGCTCGATCTGGCGGTGCCCGAGCGCTATCTCTCCCAGCTGCGTCCCGGTATGGCGGTGACGGCAACCAGCTCGGCCTGGCCTGATCAAGCATTTCGTGGCGTGCTGGAGACCCTGGACAGCCGTGTCTCCAACGATACCCAGAACATCAAGGCGCGCGTCATCATCCCCAATCCCGACGGTCAATTGCGGCCCGGCATGCTGCTCAACCTGGCGCTCTCCCTGCCGCCCCAGAAGATGACCCTGATCCCGGCCCAGTCGGTGGAGTATGCCGGCGAGCTGCGCTTCGTCTATCGGCTCGAGCCTGATGGCCTGGTCAAGCGGGTGCCCGTGGTGCTGGGGGATACCCATGGCGAGGAGGTGTGGGTTACCGAGGGCCTGAAGGTCGGCGATCGCATCGCGGTTGAGGGGCTGGTCAATCTGCGTGACGGCGCCAGCGTGCACGATCTGGCGGAGGTAAAAGGCTGATGTGGCTCTCCGATATCTCTGTACGTCGCCCGCTGGTGGCCGTGGTAGTGAGTGCCCTGCTGACCGTGTTCGGTCTGGTGGCCTTCAGCAAGCTGACGGTGCGGGAGATGCCGGACGTGCAGACGCCGTCCGTCTCCATCTCCACCACCTATGAGGGGGCGGCGCCAGCCGTCATGGAGAGCCAGGTCACCAAGCCCATCGAGGATCAGCTCTCCGGCATCAGCGGCATCAAGAACATCAACTCGGTGACTCGCAAGGGGCGCTCCGTCATCACGGTGGAGTTCAAGCTCGGCTGGAACATGGTGGAGGGCACCTCGGATGTGCGTGACGCCATCTCCCGCGCCCGCCCCAGGCTGCCGGATGGCGTGGATGAACCTATGGTCACCAAGGACAACGGCAACGGCGACGTGGCGATCTGGCTCAACTTCAGTAGCAGCCAGATGGATCGCACAGCCATGACCGATTACGCCAACCGGGTGCTGGTCGATCCTCTGAGTCTGGCGGACGGGGTGAGCGAGGTAATGCTCTCCGGCGACCTGACCCGGGTGATGTATGTGCGGCTGCGGCCCGCCGACATGGCGGCCCGTGGCATCACAGTGGCGGACGTGCAGGAGGCCCTCAAGCGGGAGAACATCGAACTGCCGGGCGGCGAGATCCGCAACAACTCCATGACCATGTCGGTGCAGATCGCCCGTCTCTATCACACCGCAGATGATTTCCGCCAGTTGCAGATCCGCACCGCCGCCAACGGCCAAAGCATCTACCTGGCGGATATCGCCGACGTGGAGGTGGGGGCCAAGAACGAAGACAGCGCCTATCAGCGCAATGGCCGCGAGAGCCTGGGGATAGGCATAGTGGCCCAGTCCACCGCCAACCCGCTGGCGGTAGCGCAGGGGATCGAGAGGAAGATCGTCGAGATGCAGCGCTTCCTGCCACAAGGGGCTGTGCTCGAGGTCGATTACGACTCCACCATTTTCATCAAGCAGGCCATCGACGAGGTCTACATGACCCTGGCCATCTGTGCCGTGCTGGTGGTGGCGGTGCTATACCTGTTCCTCGGGCAGGGGCGCACCACCCTGATCCCGGCCATTACCGTGCCTGTGTCGCTCATCTCAGCCTTCATCGGCGCCTGGTATCTCGGCTTTTCCATCAACCTCATCACCTTGCTGGCGCTGATCCTCGCCATCGGTCTGGTGGTGGATGACGCCATCGTGGTGGTGGAGAACATCCACCATCATCTGCAACGGGGCGAGCCACCGCTGCTTGCCGCCTGGCACGGCACCCGCGAGGTGGGCTTTGCGGTGATCGCCACCACCGCCGTGCTGGTGATGGTGTTCGTCCCCATCGCCTTTATGGATGGTATGGTGGGGCGGCTCTTTACCGAATTTGCCATATTACTCTCGCTCGCGGTGCTCTGCTCCTCGCTGGTGGCGCTCACTCTCACGCCCGCCATGGGCTCCTGGCTGATGCGCCCGCTCGATCGGCCGAACCGGCTGACCGCCGCCCTCGACCGCGGCCTTGGCTGGGTCGAACTGCACTACCGCGCATGGCTGGCGCAAGTGCTGCGCCACTCCCGCTGGGTGCCGCTGGTGCTGGTGCTCTGTCTTGGCGGCATCGGCGCCCTGTTCAGCCTGCTGCCCAACAGCCTCACCCCCACCGAGGATCGCGGTGTGGTGTTCGTTTTCGTCAAGGGGGCTGAGGGAACCAGCATCGAGCGGATGAAGCGCAACATGCAGCAGGTGGAAGCCGCCATCATGCCGATGCTGGGGGATGGCGTGGTGCAGGCCATGAGCTTCAGCACCCCCGCCTTTGGCCGTGGCGGCGACCAGACCGGTATGGTGATCATCCAGCTCTCCGACTGGGCCGAGCGTGATGTCACCGCCACCGAATTCTCCCGCTCGCTGGGCGCCAAACTGGTCGGTATTCCCGACGTGATGATCCGCACCTTCCAGCCCGGTTTCCGGGGGGGCTCCACCGCGCCGGTGCAGTTCGTGCTGCAGGGCAATGACTATGCCGAGCTGTATCAACAGGGGCTGGCGCTGCAGAAAGCGGCGCAGGCCAGCGGCCTGATGCTGAGCCCGGATCTCGACTATGCCGAGAAAACCCCCGAGCTGCAGGTGACCATCAATCGCGACAGCGCCAGCCAGCTCGGCATTCCGGTCTCCACCGTTGCCAGCACCTTGCAGGCGATGCTGGGCGGGGTGAGCAAGACCACTTATGTGGACAGGGGGGAGGAGTATGACGTCTACCTGCGCGGCAACCAGACCGAGTTCAACGGCGTCTCGGATCTCAGCCTCATCTACCTCAAGGCCGCCAGTGGCGAGATGGTGAGTCTCTCCACTCTGGCCACCGTCAAGCAGGTGGCGACGGCCAACCGCCTTAACCACTACCAGCGGCAGAAGGCGATCACCCTGACGGCGGATGTGCATCCTGATCACACTCTCGGCGAAGCACTCAATTTTCTCGATGGCTGGGCCGACGCCAACTTGCCGAGCGGCATGACGGTGGATTACGCCGGTGAGTCCAAGGACTATCGCGATAACCAGGGCGAGATGGTGATGATATTCGCGCTGGCCCTGCTGGTGGTCTATCTGGTGCTGGTGGCCCAGTTCGAGAGCATGCTGACCCCGGCGGTGGTGATGGTGACTGTGCCGCTTGGCATCTTCGGCGGTCTGCTCGGTCTCTGGTTAACGGGGCAGGAGATGAGCATCTACAGCCAGATCGGCATGATCATGCTGATCGGCATGGTGACCAAGAATGGCATCCTCATCGTTGAGTTCATCAACCAGTTGCGCCAGCGTGGCGAAGGGTTCGAGGAGGCGATAATCAAAGGCTCGGTGCGCCGTCTGCGCCCCATCCTGATGACCTCGCTCACGGCCATTATCGGCGCGGTGCCACTGATGCTCTCCATGGGGGCGGGCTACGAGAGCCGGATGGCAGTGGGTACCGTGGTCTTCTTCGGCCTCTCTTTGGCGACGCTGGTGACCTTGCTGGTGGTGCCCGCCATCTATCATCTGCTGGCGCGCAAAGCCGGTATGACCGGCGCGCGGGATCAACAGGTAGACGAGGCGCTGGCCGCCAAGGGGGCAGGGGAGTCCCCCCCCCCGGCGCCCTGACTTGAATCCAACAGGGGCCAGTTGTCAGCCTCATCATCACAAGGGCGCCTGCGGGCGCCCTTGCTATTGCCAGTGGCCGCGCTATTCCGTGGGATCTATAGGGGCAAAAAGCCATCGCCCCCGCTTCGCTCTGCCGGTATAATGCGCGACCCGAATTGTTCCAGGTGTTCAAAATGCAGCCGGTTACCCACCTTTTCTCCTATCCCCGCTACTGGGCCGAGTGCTACGGCACGGCGCCTTTCCTGCCCATGTCCCGTGCGGAGATGGACAAGCTCGGCTGGGACAGCTGTGACATAGTCCTGGTGACCGGTGATGCTTATGTGGATCACCCGAGTTTCGGCATGGCGGTCATCGGCCGCATGCTGGAATCCCAGGGTTTTCGGGTCGGCATCATCGCCCAGCCGGACTGGTCATCGAAGGATGACTTTATGCGCCTGGGCAAGCCGAACCTCTTCTACGGGGTGACGGCGGGCAACATGGACTCCATGATCAACCGCTACACCTCCGACAAGAAGCTGCGTCACGACGACGCCTACACCCCGGGAGACATAGGCGGCAAGCGGCCCGACCGCGCCACCCTGGTCTATACCCAGCGCTGTAAAGAAGCCTTCAAGGAAGTGCCGGTGGTCATCGGCGGCATAGAGGCGTCCCTGCGCCGCATCGCCCACTACGACTACTGGTCCGAGACCATCCGCCGCTCCATCCTGCTCGATGCCAAGGCCGACATCCTCATTTATGGCAACGCCGAGCGGCCGCTCATCGAAGTGGCACACCGCATCGCCAATGGCGAGACCATCGACACCATGCAGGACATCCGCGGCACCGCGGTGATCCGCAAGGAGCCGCTGCCCGAGTGGCGCGGGGTGGATTCGAGCAAGCTGGATCAGATCGGCCGCATCGACCCCATCATGAACCCCTATATGGAAGGTGCGCCCTGCTCGGATGACGAAGGCACGGCGCCGGTGGAGCAAGAAGCCAAGCCGGTATTGGTGCAGCCACCCAAGCAGAAGCCGTGGGAAAAAACCTATGTGAAGCTGCCGGCGTTCGAGCGGGTGAAGGAAGACAAGGTGCTCTACGCCCATGCGTCGCGCATCCTGCACCACGAGACCAACCCGGGCTGCGCCCGCGCGCTCTCCCAGGCCCACGGCGATCGCATCGTCTGGGTCAACCCGCCCGCCTTCCCGCTGGAAACCGACGAGATGGACGGCGTGTTCGGCCTGCCCTATCAGCGGGTGCCGCACCCGGCTTATGGCAAGGAGAAGATCCCGGCCTACGAGATGATCAAGACCTCGGTCAACATCATGCGTGGCTGCTTCGGCGGCTGCTCCTTCTGCTCCATCACAGAGCACGAGGGGCGCATCATCCAGAGC
>NZ_CAWNYS010000531.1:0-7916 GCF_963878295.1 Aeromonas sp. HMWF014
CTGGGGCTGGGGAAGTCATGACTTGCTGGCTGATTTGGGCAACAACGCCTTGCCAAGTGAGACGTGATAATCAAGATGTGGGCGATGTAAAACAGGAAACGTTTAAGCACTGGCGGCAGATCAATAAATGACTTGATAAGAAAGGTGTATTGGCTTCAGCTTGGGCGGCACTTGTGCCAGCAGGTTACTGGCCGTGGCGGACCGGGATGCTGGGTTCCAGTGCAAGGGAGAGCCTCAGCATATCCTTGTGCTGGATGCCGTGTTCAATCAGAGGCTCAGGGTAGTGGATAAGGAAATGGTCTTTGAGCACGGCATCGACGCGAAAGCCGTGGCGCTGGTAATAGGTGAGCTGATGGCCAACGCTGCCGGTGCCGAGTTCGACGCGGCGCACGCCCTTCTCGGCAAGGTTTTCCAGCACAAAGCGCAGCAGGCCAGAACCTATGCCTCTCTGCTGGTGTCCGGGGGCTACGGCGATATTGAAGATCTCGACGATCTGCTCCCCGATAAGGTTGGCCACGCAGGCTCCCACAATCTCATCGCCCTCGCTGGCGGCAAAGCCCAGAGCGCCGGGCAGGTAGGCGGCGATGCGCTGCTCGGACGGATCTGCTTCCAGCAGCAGTGTCAGCGGCAATCGGTCGGGAGCGATCTCGATAAACGTCACCTTCATCTCATCCTGTTCTCTTGGCAATGGGCGTAGCCGACCCCGAGGGGCGTGTCATTCAATACTCAAGAAACGTCTCGCCGCAGCGTTCGCAGATCAGATGCCGCACATGGGTGGTCTGATAGGCGAGGGTCCCGCCAAATGCCCAGTTGGTGAGGGTGCTGGCGCGAAAGGCTTGCCAGAAGGCTTTACGCGGTTCTTTGGGCATCAGGTCCTGACTGTGGTCGCGCGCCACTTGCACCACGATATGGCGGGTGCGCTCTCTGCATTTGTCACAGCGATGGATTTCGCTCTGCGCTTGCTGTTCCCTTTGTTGCTGCGGCTCGTGTTGGGTTGTCATGATGGGCACTCTCCTGCTGATGGAGCGCCCATTATATCCCTCTCCACTTGGCTCTCATAGCCCCATGGGGAGTTTTGCAATCGGGAGCGGGATCACCCTGACCTGCGACCTGGGCCAGTCAGGGGACTGCGTCCTATCTCTGCTTGTCAGCCAGGGACACTGGTATCGCTGCGCCGTTCCAGCGCCCGCTCCACGTAGAGATAGCCGATGCCCATCACCTGCTGGGCACGGCTGAGCGTGCCGACGCGCAGTTGGGTTGCATTGACCGCATCGCTGCAATCGAACGGATTGGCGCCGGTCTGACTGACGATCGTTTGCAGCCAGGTCTCACCAAAGCCGCAGCTGCGGCCATAGAGCCAGATGCGGTTGATGTTGAGGATATTGAGGAAGTTGTAGAGGCTCAGGCCAATGGCGCGGGCCCCTTCGTCCACCAGGGCGCGGATCATGGTATCCCCCTGATGGTAGAGCGCGAGCAGCTGGGCCGTGTCGAGCTCCCCGTCCACCAACGCCGGGTTGTCGGCACTGGCTTGCTGCTTGAGAAACACCCGGGCCCGTTTTTTGATGGCAAACAGGGAGGCGACCGTCTCCAGGCAGCCATAGCGGCCGCAGGCACAGGCGCTGCCGTCCGGATTGATAATGGTGTGGCCTATCTGGCCGCTGCCAAACAGGGTGCCCCGGTAGATCTGGCCGTTGATGATAAAGGCCGACCCGATGCCGTAATCGACGTTGATGACGCAAAAATCCCCGCCGCTTTCCTGGCCCTGCCACTTCTGGGCCAGCGCCAGCATGATGCAGTCGTTATCCACCATCACCTCGCAGCCGAGGCGCTCCTCCAGCAGGTACTTGAGCTCGACCGGCGCGTGCCAGGGGGCCTGCGGCATGGTTTGGGAGACCCCGGTCGCCGGGTTGACCTGACCGTGCACCGCCAATGCCAGCCGGATCGCCAACCCCTTGTGGCGGCGCTTGTGCTGGTAGTAGTGCGCTTCAATCAGGCGCAGCAGCTCATCGGGGGTCTGCGGCGCTATCTTCTGGCCGCAGAACTCACCCAGCGGGGTGATCAGGTTATCCACCAATATGCTTTCCAGGCTGGTGGGGCTGATGTTGAAACAGAGAATGGCCCCCTTGCCGCTGGCGATGCGGTAGCTGCCCCCATTGATGCCACGCAAGGAGAGGTTTTGTTCGCTGTGGCTGATGGCGCCGTCGGCCACCAGCTCGTCGAGGATCTTGCTGACCGCCGGGATGGAGAGCTCGCAGTGGCGGGCCAGGGTGGACTTGCTCGCCTCCTTGAGTTGGTAGAGCAGTGCCAGCAACACCTGCTTGTTGTGGTGGCGTACCTTCTGGTTGTTCAAGCCGATGATCATCAGTTCACTAAACTCCGCTTACTGTATTGCGTGATCTTTAAGCGAAAATCGCTGCAGTCACCATTCTAAACTGGCCTCATCGAAACGTTTACTAATAAATGTTGAATGAGGCGAGATTGATGAAAGCTGATGTAAAAGTCTGGGTAGAGACCATCTCACTGCCGACCTACGAGGTGGGTGCCGAAGATCCCAACCCCATGTTTCTCGAGAAGCGGGTCTATCAGGGCTCCTCGGGGGCCGTCTATCCCTACGGCGTGATCGACACCCTCACCGGTCAGAAGCAGATGAAGTCCTATCAGGCGGTCTGGCTGGAGAACGACTTTATCAAGGTGATGCTGCTGCCGGAGCTGGGGGGCCGCATCCATCGTGCCTACGACAAGGTGATGCAGCGGGATTTTGTCTATTACAACGAGGTGATAAAGCCGGCGCTGGTGGGACTGGTAGGGCCCTGGATCTCCGGTGGCATCGAGTTCAACTGGCCGCAGCACCACAGGCCCACCACCTTTATGCCGGTGGATTTCACCATTGCGGAGCAGGAAGGCGGCGCCAAGACCGTCTGGCTGGGCGAGGTGGAGCCGATGCGCGGTCTGCAGGTGATGGCTGGGTTCACCCTCTATCCCGACAAGGCGCTCATCGAGATCACCGGCAAGGTGTTCAATGGCAACGACACGCCGCGCCACTTCCTCTGGTGGTCCAACCCGGCGGTGAAAGGGGGCGATGCCCATCAGAGCGTCTTCCCGCCCGATGTGACCGCCGTCTATGACCACGGCAAGCGCGACGTCAGTGCCTTCCCCATCGCCCGTGGCACCTACTACAAGGTGGATTACTCCGCTGGCGTCGATATCTCCCGCTACCGCAACATCCCGGTGCCCACCTCCTACATGGCGGACAAGTCCGATTACGACTTCGTCGGCGCCTACTGCCATGACGAGCAGGGCGGCCTGTTGCACGTGGCAGATCACCACGTTTCGCCGGGCAAGAAACAGTGGAGCTGGGGCAACTGCGATTTCGGTCTGGCCTGGGATCGCAACCTGACCGACGACAACGGCCCCTACATCGAGCTGATGACCGGGGTTTACACCGACAACCAGCCCGACTTTACCTGGCTGGATGCGGGGGAGGAGAAGGTGTTTGTGCAGAACTTCCTGCCCTACAACACCCTGGGCACCCTGCAAAATGCCAATACCCGCGCCGCCATCAAGCTGGAGCGCAGCGACGACGGTCTGCTCTGCGGTGCCTACGCGATCGCACCGCTGTGCCAGGCCCGTTTCGAAGTGAGTGACGAGAGTGGCGTGCTGTTCACCCAGACGCTGGATCTGCAACCGGGTCAGGCCTGGCTTGAGCCACAGGCCATCACCAGCGAGGGACGTTTGCAGGTACGCCTGCTGGATGAGCAGGGCCAGCCGATCCTCAGTTATCTCGAACACCTGCCTGCGGGTGAAGCCCTGCCGGATCCGGCCACGGCACCGGAGCCGGCCGTCAATCTCGACTCAATCGATGAGCTCTATTTCATCGGTCAGCATCTTGAGCAGTATCTGCACGCCAGCCGCTCGCCTTTTGATTACTACCTGCGGGCGCTTGAACTCGATGGCGGCGACTACCGCTGCAACCTGGCACTGGCGACGCTGGAGTACAACCGCGCCAACTATGAGCCGGCGCTGGCCTACGCCAATCAGGCGCTGACCCGTGCCCATCGCCTCAACAAGAACCCCCAGTGTGGCAAGGCCAGTCTGCTGCGCGGCCACATTGAGGAGCGCCTGGGTCAGTTCGATGCTGCCTTCGATGACTTTTACAAGGCGACCTGGAGCGGTAACTGCCGCGACAGCGGCTTCCTCGGACTGGCCCGTATCGCCATGGTACGCCGTGATCCCCTGCAAGCGTTGCCCTTTGTCGAGAAGAGCCTCGCGGTCAACGGTACCCACTATGGCGCCATCGCTCTCAAAGGGTTGGCGCTGCTGGAGTCCGGTCAGCGGGCGGCGGCCCTCGCCTATATCGACGAGCAGCGAGTCCGTTATCCACTCCACTATCAGCTGGCCTTCCTGCGCTGGCTGGCAAGCGAGCAGCCGACCGATCTCGAGGCGCTGCGCACTCTGTGCAACGGGCGCGGGGTGAACCTCTGTTTCCTGGCGAGCAATCTGCTGGCGCTGGGTCGCCCCGAGTTGGCGCAGCAACTGCTTTCGCTGCTGCCAGTGGAAGAGACCCTGCCGCTGTTGTTCCAGGCCGCTCAGCTGCCCGAAGGTGAGGCGCAGGATGCCCTGCTGGCGCGGGCCGAGCAGGCATTTGGCCGCAAGGTGCGCTTCCCCAATACCCTGGGCGAGGTGGCCATGCTGGCGCAACTGCCCCACAGCTGGTTTGCCAGCTACCTGCTGGGCTGCTTCCACTACAGCAAGCGCAGCTACCCGCAAGCCATCGCCTTGTGGCAGCAGGTGTGCGAGCAGGCACCCGAATTTGCCCCGGCCTGGCGCAACCTTGGCATCTATCACTTCAACAAGAGCGGCGATCCGGTGGCGGCCGAGCAGTGTCTGAGCCGGGCCTTTGCCCTCAAGCCGGATGATGCCCGCCTCTTGTTCGAACTGGATCAGCTGCACAAGCGCTGCACCATGGCACCCAACGAGCGGTTGGCGCTGCTGGAGGCACACCGTGAGGTGGTCCTCAAGCGCGACGATCTGACCGCCGAACTGCTCGGCCTCTATCACATCACCGGCCAGCTGGAGACGGCGGCAGAGATCTTGCGGCTGCGCGAATTCCACCCCTGGGAGGGGGGCGAGGGCAAGGTGACCGGTCAGTACCTCATCAACCAGCAGCGCCAGGCGCTGGTGCTGATGGCCCTGGGACGCCATGAGCAGGCCATACCGCTGCTGCAACAGGCTCTGTGCTACCCCCTCAATCTGGGGGAGGGACGTCTGGTGGGGCAAACCGACAACGATATCCACTACCTGCTGGCGCTCTGTCACCTCGCCTGTGACAACCAGAGTCTGGCGGCCCAGTGCCTGCAACTGGCCTGCCTTGGTCAGGGGTCGCTGGGTGCCAGTCGCTACTACAACGATCAGCCGGTCGATTACCTCTTCTATCAGGGCATGGCGCTGGCGCGTCTTGGTCGGGTTGCAGAGGCGCAACGTCTCTTTGAGGGGATGGTCGGCTGGGCCGAACAGGCGATGGGTGAGCGGGTCGAGGCGGACTTCTTCGCCGTGTCGCTACCGGACCTCATCGTGCTTGACGATGACCCGCAGCACAAACATCGCCAGCACTGTCTGTTGGTCAGGGCGCTCGGCCTGTTGGGGCTGGATCAGCGGGATGGCTGTGAACAGACCTTGCGAGAGCTGCTCACCCTCAACCCGGCCCATGACAAGGGGCACCTCTTTGCCCTGATCTGCCGCGGGCTGTCACTCCACTCATAACACCCATAACAAAAATCGGCGCCCCGCCACGGTAAGGGGCGCCACTGCACCCTACAATCGACAAGATGATAAGGATGAGTCATGGAACGCACGAAAAATCAATTGGATACGAATGGGCTCAATATGAGCTACATCTGGATGATCTGCCTGGTGGCCGCCTGCGGTGGCCTGCTGTTTGGCTATGACTGGGTGGTGATTGGCGGGGCCAAGCCCTTCTATGAGGCCTACTTCGCCATTACGGATCCGGCCCAGTCCGGCTGGGCCATGAGCTCGGCGCTGGTGGGCTGCGTGCTGGGGGCTGCCATCTCCGGCTGGTCTGCCGACCGCTTCGGTCGCAAGAAGCCGCTGATCCTGGCCGCCATCCTCTTCACCATCTCGGCCTGGGGTACCGCTACGGCCAGTAACTTCGATCTGTTCGTGATCTATCGCATCATCGGCGGTATCGGCATTGGTCTGGCCTCTGCCCTTTCGCCCATGTACATCGCCGAGATAAGCCCGGCCGAAAAGCGGGGCAAGTTCGTGGCCATCAACCAGCTCACCATCGTTATCGGGGTGCTGGCAGCCCAGCTGGTGAACCTGATGATCGCCGATCCCGTGGCCAGCAACGCGACCCAGGCCGATATTCTGGCCACCTGGAATGGCCAGTCCGGCTGGCGCTGGATGTTCGGTGCCGAACTGGTGCCGGCGCTGGCGTTTCTGGTATTGATGTTCTTCGTACCTGAGTCACCGCGCTGGTTGGCCAAAGATGGTCAGTATGAGAAAGCCTCCCGCATGCTTGGCAAGATTGGCGGTGATGATTATGCCAAACAGACCCTGGCCGATATCCGTCAGACCCTGGTGGGCGAGACTCACAAGGTGTCGCTGTCAGAGCTGGGCAAACCCTCGGTGCGGCCAATCCTCATCATCGGGATCGTGCTGGCGGTATTCCAGCAGTGGTGCGGCATCAACGTCATCTTCAACTATGCGCAGGAGATCTTTGCCTCCGCCGGGTTTGACATCAACAGCACCCTCAAATCCATCGTCGCCACCGGTCTTATCAATCTGCTGTTTACCCTGATTGCGCTGCCCATGGTGGACAAGATCGGTCGCCGCAAGCTGATGCTGATTGGCTCGGCCGGTCTCACCATCATCTATGGCATGATGGCGGCTGCCTATGCCAGCGGTATGCTGGGGCTGCCGGTGTTGTTGCTGGTGCTGGCGGCGATCGCCATCTATGCCTTGACCCTGGCGCCGGTCACCTGGGTGCTGCTCTCCGAGATCTTCCCCAACCGGGTGCGCGGGCTGGCGATGTCAGCCGGTACGCTGGCACTCTGGATTGCCTGTTTCATCCTGACTTACACCTTCCCGCTGCTCAACGCCGGGCTCGGCGCCGCAGGCAGCTTCCTGCTCTATGGCCTCATCTGTTTCGCCGGTCTCATCTTTATCTATCGCAAGGTGCCCGAGACCAAGGGGGTCACGCTGGAAGCGCTGGAAGCCCAGCTGGCTCAGGGCAAGGTCGAACTGACCCAAGCCAAGGCAAGCACCTCGGCATGACGGTATACACATTAAGCAACCCGCATCTTCGGATGCGGGTCTCTGCACAAGGGGCCTGTCTGCTGGGGCTGGACGATGATCAAGGGCGCCCGCTGCTGCGAGACACTGATCCGGCGCAGCCCTGGCATCCCGGACAGAGCGCCCTCTTTCCCATGTTGCCGCTGGCCAATCGGGTAGCGGGCAACCGGTTCGAACTGTGGGGAGATGCGTGTTCGCTGCCCGCGAGCGAGCTCGATCCCGACTTTTTTTTGCATGGGGATGGCTGGTTGCAGCCCTGGCAGCGGGTGGCGTTGACCGACAGCTCGGTGACCTTGCAGCTCACCAGCCAGCATGGCCCTTTTCACTATCTGGCGGAGATCGACTATCGGCTGCAGGGAGCAAGCCTGGTGGCGCGGATCAGCCTGACCCATCTGGGGGAAGCGCCCTGCCTCTACGGCGCGGGATTCCACCCTTTCTTCTGGCGCGACGAGCAGACCCGAATACGCTTTCTGGCGAGCGGCGTCTGGCAGGAGGGGCCGGATCATCTGCCGACCGACTGGGCGAGCAGACTGGCGCCCCACCTCGATTTTCGCCAGTGGCAGCCGCCGCTAGGGTGGCTCAATCACTGTTATGGCGGCTGCCAC
>NZ_CAWNYS010000532.1:0-1796 GCF_963878295.1 Aeromonas sp. HMWF014
CCACAGGCCGGGGCACAGAGCGGGCCTGACCGGGGGCTGGCGACAAGGCGCCGAAGTAGCGTTCGACCCAGGCCAGGGTTTGCGCCGGCTGGATATCACCGCCGATCACCAGAGTGGCATTATTGGGGCCATACCAGCGCAGGAAAAACTGGCGCACATCCTCCAGGGTGAGGCGATCCAGATCCGCCATACTGCCAAACGGCGTGTTGAAATAGGGGTGATTGGGTGGATAGAGGGTACGGTTCAACACCTCCAGCACCCGGCCATAGGCAAGCGTGTCGACCAGGTCGGCTCGCTCGTTCCTGACCACGTCACGTTTGGCGTCAAACGTTTGCTGATAGAGCGCATCCAGCAGAAACCCCATCCGATCCGACTCCAGCCAGAGCACTTTCTCCAGTTGATTGGCCGGCACCGTCTGGTAATAGCGGGTTTGATCCCGAGTCGTCAGCCCGTTGATGTCTCGCCCCCCCACCTGCTGCAACAGACGGATATGCCCCTCCTCCCGCACATGGGCCGAGCCCTGAAACATCATGTGTTCGAACAAATGCGCCATGCCGGACTGACCTGGCGCCTCTTGCGCAAGCCCGACCCGATAATTCACTTCCACATGCACCAGCGGATCCGAGTGATCCTGCGTCAGGATCACCGTCAGACCGTTATCCAGCCGATATTGCTGATAAGGCACGATCAGCGGATTGGCTTCTCTCTTCTGCTCCTTGATCAGCACGGGGCCAGCCAGGGCAACACCACAGAATAAATACAATAGACTCCACGTGACTCTCATGTGTTTCCCAATTCTCAAGCCTGAACATTATTATTGTTTTCTGTTGTTGCACTTACGTCATATTCACGCCAATTCGCCAGCCGCCCCATCATTCATCTCTATTCGTATGGTGATATGAACCATGCTGGCAGGCCAGAATGCTGGCGACACATCATCAGGTGACTGAACCTTATATCAATATTTGCCCGCCATGGGTGCCATGCCTGCACACGGGCAGCACACAGGGCCAAGGCCGACAAGTGTAATCAATCGGGGCCTTGAGGGATATCTTACGGGCATTTTCATTTGTAACAAGCGATGAGATGATCAGAGAAAAGCATTCAGCATGGCCACCACAAGCCTTATTTCCAACGTGGGTTAATTACCCTGTTTCAAGGTGTTAAAAGGCGCACATGCATTCATCACTGGGGTAACTATTTACTGTTGAGTCAGGAGAAAATAAGCAACCGGAAATGAATAATATCAATTCGATAAATAACGAGACAATTTCTCTGCATGAGCACGGTCAGAGTGACTCTGCTATTGCACCAGAAAGCCCACACTCTTCGCGCTAAAACAGGCAAAAAAACAGGGGGCCGCGGCCCTAATGCCAGTCAGTTAAGCATTTTTATGACTAAATATTCGAGATATTGAATATCAAAAACTGTTCCATGGTTGAAGAGTCAATTTGGCTCCAACCCTTGCCCTGACTGGCATGCAATAAAAAGAGGGAGGCATCATGCCTCCCTCACTCTTTAGCCCTTATCCCCTGCGGGTTGGGACTCAAATTCTCTTAACTGACTTGCATTAGGGCCTCAGGCCCCCTTTTTCATGGCAGTAACAAGGCAAGACAGCACAACTGAGCACGAATGAGGGCGAAAACGGATGACAAGCGGGCAAATTGTTCGGTTATCGAGCGAACGGTGCAGCAATCTGCGCCCTGTGGTTGACACCTGAATGCAGAAAGGGTTTAATGCGCGCCGTTGCCCAGATAGCTCAGTCGGTAGAGCAGGGGATTGAAAATCCCCGTGTC
>NZ_CAWNYS010000532.1:1806-2379 GCF_963878295.1 Aeromonas sp. HMWF014
GCGGCCCCCTGCTTCACACTCACCCGGGTTGGATCAACCGCGATCCAGCAGTATGTTGAGCATGCGGCGCAGCGGTTCGGCGGCGCCCCACAGCAGCTGATCGCCCACGGTGAAAGCGGCCAGGTATTCCGGGCCCATGCTCAACTTGCGCAGACGCCCCACCGGGATGCTGAGGGTGCCGGTGACGGCAGCCGGAGTCAGCTCGCGGGCGGTGATGTCGCGATCGTTGGGGATCACCTTCACCCAGTCGTTGTGCGCGGCCAACAGGGTTTCGATCTCCGACAGCGGCACGTCCTTTTTCAGCTTGATGGTAAACGCCTGGCTGTGGCAGCGCAGGGCACCGATCCGCACACAGAGACCATCCACCGGGATGGCGGCATCTTCGATCCCCAAGATCTTGTTGGTCTCGGCCTGACCCTTCCACTCTTCACGGCTCTGGCCGTTGTCGAGCTTGGTGTCGATCCAGGGGATGAGGCCACCGGCCAGCGGCACGCCGAAGTTGTCCACCGGCAGGGTGCCGGAGCGGGTCTTCTCGGTGATCTTGCGCTCGATATCGAGGATGGCAGAGGCGGG
>NZ_CAWNYS010000532.1:2392-23632 GCF_963878295.1 Aeromonas sp. HMWF014
TGGCGGGCACCGCCGCCGGAGGCTGCCTGATAGGTGGCCACGCTGACCCACTCCACCAGATCGGCCTTGAACAGGCCACCGAGGGCCAGCAGCATCAGGCTGACGGTGCAGTTGCCGCCAACGAAGGTCTTGATGCCGTCGTTCAGGGCATGCTCAATCACGTCGCCGTTGACCGGATCCAGAATAATGACGGCGTCTTTCTCCATCCGCAGGGAGGAGGCAGCGTCAATCCAGTAACCCTGCCAGCCAGCGGCTTTCAGGCGGGGATAGACATCCTTGGTGTAGTCGCCGCCCTGCGCCGTGATGATGATATCCTGCTTTGCCAGCGCCTCGATATCGAAGGCGTCCTGCAGGGTACCGGCATCCACGCCGACATTGGGGGCGGCCTCACCGGCCTGGGAGGTGGTGAAGAAGGTGGGTTGAATGCGGGCAAAATCCTTCTCTTCCAGCATCCGGCTCATCAGTACCGAACCCACCATGCCACGCCAACCGACCAAACCTACTTTTTTCATAATGTCCTACCCTGGATAGCTGCTATTGAAACTGTGTATTGAAACCCGTAACCCCTTGTCCGGCGTGGGCCGTTCACAAGTAGATTACAAAATACGTGTTGCGAAAAATGCGTCTGCCCACATTACGGATTGTGACGGCGGGTGCAAGTCGAATTGCGCAATATTCTGTGCCGTTCGCTGCAATATCCGCCAGCTGGCCCCCAGGAGACGACCCTGCTGACCCCGCTACCATGGGGATGAGCGGGCTGTTCTTTCCATGCTGGTCAAACAGGCCGCTCAGTCGGTACCGAGCGGATGTGGAGCTGGAAGTTAAACGCGCCCGCCCCTCGCCCGCATACTGTGCCTGCTGCTGATCATCGGCGGGATCCCGGGCCTGAAGTTTATCGGCTGGCCCGACTGCCGATCCCGGATCTGTCGATAGCTAAACGGGGCCCAGTCCCCGTTTTTTGCCTGCCAAACGCGCCGACCCCTGCTATTATCTGCGGCCAAACATGAGCCAATAAAAATCAGGATATTGTGATGACCGACCACACTTTTATTCCCGGCAAGGACGCGGCACTGGAAGACTCCATCGACCGCTTCCAGACCAAGCTGCAAGCCCTGGGGTTTGATATCGAAGAGGCCTCCTGGCTCAATCCCGTGCCCAACGTCTGGTCCGTGCACATCCGGGACAAGGAGTGCGCCCTCTGTTTCACCAACGGCAAGGGTGCCAGCAAGAAGGCGGCGCTGGCCTCGGCCCTTGGCGAATATTTCGAGCGTCTCTCCACCAACTACTTCTTCGCCGACTTCTATCTGGGCGAGCAGGTAGCCAACGGCGACTTCGTTCACTACCCGAACGAGAAGTGGTTCCCCATCGTGGGGGATCAGTTCCCGGCTGGCCTGCTCGACAGCTTTACCCGCAAGTTCTACAACCCGGACGGCGAAGTGACCGCCGACATGCTGGTGGATCTGCAGTCGAACAACGAGGAGCGCGGTATCGTCGCGCTGCCGTTTGAGCGCCAATCCGATCACGAGACCGTCTATATCCCGATGAACATCATCGGCAACCTCTATGTTTCCAACGGCATGAGCGCCGGCAACACCCGCACCGAAGCGCGCACTCAGGCGCTCTCCGAGGTGTTCGAGCGCCACGTGAAGAACAAGATCATCGCCGAGGCCCTGAGCCTGCCGCTGATCCCGGCGGAAGTGATTGCCCGTTATCCGGGGATTGCTGCCTCCATCGCGGCGCTGGAAGCGGAAGGTTTCCCGATTTACAGCTTCGATGCCTCACTGGGTGGCCGCTATCCGGTTATCTGCGTGGTGCTGCTCAACCCGAGCAACGGCACCTGCTTTGCCTCCTTCGGTGCTCATCCGCGCTTTGAAGTGGCCTTCGAGCGCACCGTCACCGAACTGCTGCAAGGCCGTGGTCTCAAAGATCTCGACGTGTTTGTACCGCCGTCATTTGATAACGAACAGGTCGCAGATCACCACAACCTGGAGACCCACTTCATCGACTCCTCGGGCCTCATCAGTTGGGATCTGTTCAAGCAGGATGCAGACTTCGCGTTCGCCGACTGGGATTTTCGCGGCACCTCGCAGGAGGAGTTCGATCATCTGATCGGCATCTTCCACGAGCTGGAGCAGCCGGTCTACATCGCCGACTACGAGCACCTGGGCGTCTACGCCTGCCGCATTCTGGTGCCGGGCATGTCCGACATCTATCCGGCCGAGGACTTGCTGCTGGCCAACAACAACATGGGGGCCAACCTGCGCGAAGTGATCCTGGCGCTGCCATCGCTGGAGTGGGATGCCGAGCAGTACATGGCGTTGTTTGATCAACTGGATGAAGAGGGGCACGACGAACGCACCCGTGTCCGTGAGCTGCTGGGCATCGCCGCCGCCAAGGGCTCCGCCCTGCACACCCTGCGCGTCGGTGAGCTGAAAGCCATGCTGGCACTGGCCGCCGGTGAGCTGGAGACGGCACTGGATCTCATCGACTGGACCATGGAATTCAACCAGTCGGTATTCCCGGCGGATCGCGCCAACTATTACCGTGCCCTGCGTGCCTGCGTCGAGCTGTTCATCGACGAGGAGCGGGATCCGGAGCAGTATCGCGCCGTGTTTACCCGCATGTATGGCGAAGAGACATTGGCACAGGCATGGGCCAACGCCAGCGGCGAAGCGCGTTTCCACGGACTGGAGGCGGCCGACTTGTCGCTCGCCCAATTCCCTCAGCACCAGAAGCTGCTGGCGGCGTATGAAAAGCTGCAAAAAGCCAAGCGAGCCCATCATTGGGCCTGATGTGGTAGTCTTTGGGGGGCCTTGATGGCCCCTTTTGCTTTATGGTGCCTCGGCAGGGGATGTGTTATTCCATGATGAAATAAAAAACAAAAAATACCTCTTAGGGGGTTGCCAACACCGAGTCCATGATGTGAGGGGGATGAAAAGATGCCTTGCCAGTGCATTTTTTCAAACCTGACCAATAAATTCTTTAAAATCATTATATTAAAAAACCGGCACTTCTGTTTCAGCTGAAACCTAGTGTAACGGGAAGCTTCCAGGGGACTCAAATTTTTGTAGTAAAATTACATTCACAATCTGCAATTCTTGATCGGAGTCAATTTTGACGATCTGGCCCTTTGTTATGATTTCCACAGGCAAAACAGCAGGTACATGAGAATTGAAAGCAGAATCTCCCTTTGATTGTCTCAAGCCAGAAGCCATCGCTGCACTGGCAGAAGATATAACCTATGCCAAGGCAACCAAACCGGCATGCAAGGTCATCCCTCTGGCCATCACAGCAGGCGCTTTCATCGCCATCGCTTTTGTCTTTTTTATCACAGTCACCACGGGTACCGGCAATGTCGCCTGGGGCCTCAGCAAGCTGGTCGGCGGACTCTGTTTCTCCCTCGGCCTTATCCTCTGTGTGCTACTCGGTGCCGAGCTGTTCACCTCCAGCACCCTGACGCTGGTCGCCAAAGCGGCCAATCGCATCACCTGGGGCCAACTGCTCAAGAACTGGGGTCTGGTCTACTTCGGCAACCTCATTGGCGGTCTCATCATGGTCGCGCTCATCATCATGTCGGCCCAATACATGGCGGCAAATGGTCAGTGGGGCCTGAACGCCCTGAAAGTGGCCCAGCACAAGATCCATCACACCTTCTTCGAGGCCCTCGCCCTCGGTATTCTGTGCAACCTCATGGTGTGTCTCGCCGTGTGGATGGCCTTCGGCGCCCGCAGTGCTACCGACAAGGTAATGGTCATGCTGCTCCCCGTCGCCATGTTCGTGGCCTCCGGTTTCGAGCACAGCATCGCAAACATGTTTATGATCCCGGTCGGTATCGCTATCCATGCGGTAGCAGGCCCGGAATTTTGGCAGGCTGTCGGCCAGGATCCGGCGACCTTCGCCGACTTGACCGTATCCAACTTCGTCCTACACAACCTCATTCCCGTCACCATTGGTAATATCATTGGTGGTGGCGTCATGGTTGGTCTGACTTACTGGTTTATCTTCCGTCGTCATCATTAAGGATGATTGCGGGATACTACATCAATACCGTGTGAGGTAATGAAAATGGCAGAACTTAACGAACAGTTCCAAAAAGCATGGGAAGGCTTCGCGGCCGGTGAATGGCAGTCCTCTGTCAACACTCGTGACTTCATCCAGAAGAACTACACCCCGTATGAAGGTGACGAGTCCTTCCTGGCTGGCGCGACCGACGCGACCACCAAGCTGTGGGACAAGGTCATGGAAGGCATCAAAATCGAGAACCGCACTCATGCGCCGGTCGATTTTGATACTGACCTGCCCTCCACCATTACCGCTCACGATGCCGGCTATATCGATCAGAGCCTGGAGCAAATTGTCGGTCTGCAGACCGACAAGCCGCTCAAGCGCGCCATCATCGCCAACGGCGGTATCAAGATGGTTAAAACTTCTTGCGAAGTGTACGGTCGTCAACTGGACCCGATGGTCGAGAAGATCTTCACCGAGTACCGCAAGACTCACAACCAGGGCGTGTTTGACGTTTACACCAAAGACATCCTGAACTGCCGTAAGTCTGGTGTTATCACCGGTCTGCCGGATGCCTACGGCCGTGGCCGTATCATAGGTGATTACCGTCGTGTTGCCCTGTACGGCATCGACTTCCTGATGGCCGACAAACTGGCCCAGTTCAAGTCCCTGCAAGCTGACCTGGAAAACGGCGTCAACCTGGAAGCCACCATCCGTCTGCGCGAAGAGATCTCCGAGCAGTACCGTGCCCTGGCACAGATGAAGGTCATGGCTGCCAAGTACGGTTGCGATATCTCCGTACCGGCCAAGACCGCCAAAGAAGCCGTCCAGTGGACCTACTTCGCCTACCTGGCGGCAGTCAAGTCCCAGAACGGTGCTGCCATGTCCTTCGGTCGTACCTCCAGCTTCCTGGACGTCTACATCGAGCGTGACATCAAAAAAGGCGTGCTCACCGAGCAAGAAGCCCAGGAGCTGATGGACCACATGGTCATGAAGCTGCGCATGGTTCGCTTCCTGCGTACCCCTGAATACGATTCACTGTTCTCCGGCGACCCCATGTGGGCAACCGAGACCCTGGCCGGTATGGGCGTTGATGGCCGTACCCTGGTCACCAAGAACAGCTTCCGTATGCTGAACACCCTGTACACCATGGGCCCGTCCCCTGAGCCGAACCTGACCATCCTGTGGTCCGAGAAGCTGCCGGTCGGTTTCAAGAAGTACTGCGCCAAGGTATCTATCGAGACCTCTTCTGTTCAGTACGAAAACGATGACCTGATGCGTCCGGACTTCAACAACGATGACTATGCCATCGCTTGCTGTGTGTCCCCGATGATCGTCGGCAAACAGATGCAGTTCTTCGGTGCTCGTGCCAACCTGGCCAAGACCATGCTGTATGCAATCAACGGCGGTATGGATGAGAAGCTCAAGATCCAGGTCGGTCCCAAGACCGAGATGGTGACCTCCGAGTACCTCGACTACAACGACGTGATGGCTCGTCTGGATCACTTCATGGACTGGCTGGCCAAGCAGTACGTGGCTGCCCTGAACATCATCCACTACATGCACGACAAGTACAGCTACGAAGCCTCCCTGATGGCGCTGCACGACCGTGATGTGTATCGCACCATGGCTTGCGGCATCGCCGGTCTGTCCGTTGCGGCTGACTCCCTGTCTGCCATCAAGTACGCCAAGGTCAAGCCGGTTCGTGACGAAGATGGCGTTGCCATCGACTTCGAAATCGACGGTGAGTACCCGCAGTTCGGTAACAACGACGCTCGCGTCGATGACATCGCCTGTGACCTGGTAGAACGCTTCATGAAGAAGATTCAGAAGCTCAACACCTACCGTGGTGCCGTGGCTACCCAATCCGTACTGACCATCACCTCCAACGTGGTGTATGGCAAGAAAACGGGTAACACCCCGGATGGCCGTCGTTCCGGTGCGCCGTTCGGCCCGGGTGCCAACCCGATGCACGGTCGTGACCAGAAGGGTGCGGTTGCTTCCCTGACTTCCGTCGCCAAGCTGCCGTTCGCTTACGCCAAAGATGGTATCTCCTATACCTTCTCCATCGTGCCGAACGCCCTGGGCAAAGACATGGAAGCGCAGAAATCCAACCTGGCGGGTCTGATGGACGGTTACTTCCATCACGAGACCAACCTGGAAGGTGGTCAGCACCTGAACGTGAACGTGATGAACCGTGAAATGCTGCTGGACGCCATGGAAAACCCGGAGAAATATCCGCAGTTGACCATCCGCGTATCCGGTTATGCCGTTCGCTTCAACTCTTTGACCAAAGAGCAACAGCAAGACGTCATCACCCGTACCTTCACCGCTTCTCTGTAATCGCTTATTGCGAAGCAAGAGTTGCAGTGACTAAAAACCGGCGCCCAGGCGCCGGTTTTTTTATGTCTGTTTGCCCGCAGGCATCCACTCGATAGGAATATGACAACCCTCCTCCTTCACCAGGAAGTGACTGGGATGGATTCTCCCTTCCCCCTCTTGCCCCCGCCTTTTCCCTCTTTTCAATAAAACGGAAAGCCGCAACGGGAGCCTTCGATAGTCCCCCATAGCCCCCGCAAGGCGTGCTCAGTGCACTCTCTCACAGGGAAGGTGCAGGATGAGGCAGAGCCCGTGTATCGCTCGTAGCAGGCTACCAGATAGCAACAGGGGCAGAAGAGTATGACTCCCCTGCCCCTGCGGCATATCAACGGCACTGTGGGCCGGATAACGCCTTGGCCGATCCGGGTTCAACTCGCCCAGGTGATGATGTGATCGATCCACTCACCGGCATGGGCTTCGTGGACCACCTTGCCGCGCACCGACTGACCGGCCTGATGCATGGCGGAGCGACTGCCGGTGATCAGCGGATGCCATTCGGGCAGGGTCTGCCCCTCGGCCAGCAGCCGGTAGGCACAGGTCGAGGGCAGCCAGTCATACTCGGCAATCTTGTCGACCGTGATCTGCAAGCAATCGGGCTCTTTCTGGAAGCGGTTGCCGTAATCGGAACACTGGCAGGTCTTGGTATTGAGCAGATCGCAGGCGACGTTGGTGAACACCAGTTCGTCGGTGTCCTCGTCAATGAGCTTGTTCAGGCAGCACTTGCCGCAGCCGTCACACAGGGACTCCCACTCCGTCATGGTCATCTGTTGCAGGCTCTTTTCCTGCCAAAAAGGAGTTGGCTGCATTTTCTCGACTTGCTGCATGGAAGGGGCTCGCTAAATAGACCAGTAAAGCGCGTGGTTATACGCCTTATGGCCCGATTTTTCAAGATAAACGGGGAAACGCCTGATCTGCACAAGGTTGGATAAACAGTGTGATTCGCTGCGCTAAGCGCCAACCTATTACATTTTTAGTTTGTAGGGCGGGTAATCCACCGTTTACCAAAGCCCAGCAATCGAGAATGATAAATGGGGCGTGTTCTTTATAATGGCTTCGCGAGCCTCCGATTACGCCTACCGGCTAATCGAACCTACAGCTCTGATTTGATGTGAACGGGCAATGGTCATGGCTCATCCCCTCGACAGTGACTTATCAAGCCAAGTTCAGCATTACGCCGCTGTCAAAAAGGTGGGTGTCCCAGATTTCCACTGTAAACGTTGGGCCTCACTTCGTTCAGCACCAACCTACCTTTTTAGCCCAACATACGAGAGAATACGTGTGTGCCAATAAAGCCACAAAATAATATATTCAACCCTATTACATACATGTTTCTTCACAGCCGCAGCCATGATAATGTGAATTTACATTTCAGAACCTTGCATACCACACCTTTTTCAAGAGGCTCACCATGAACCCAGAAAAAATTCAATCTGATATTGATGCGCTGTTAACCTATATGAATGATGATTTGGAGAACTTAGGTGAAACAATCAAAGCTGTCTATTTTGAATTTAATAAAAATGAAAGTGATAGAGTAGCTATCGATGAGAAACTAGATTGGCCAGAAGAACATTTGTTTAAAATAATAAATATTTGCAACTCTCGCGGACTTTTAACTAAAAACTTTAGGGATTTTTCACAGATTAAATTAACCGAAGAGGGTCAAAGCAGGGCTATCTCCGTCAAACATGGTAAAGACCGCTCATATGAGTTAGGTGCCAGTATGCAAATATCAACATTGAATGTTAATGCACCCTCTCAAATTGGAAATGGAAACACTCAAAATATAAAAACCATTTTCAACCAATTAATTCAAGATATTGACAATTCTCAGGCTTCAACAGAAGAAAAGGGCGAAGCAAAAAACCGGCTTGCTAAGTTTCTCGAACACCCCCTAGTTAACTCCATAGTTGGAGGGGTAGCAGGTTCACTAACTGGACTTATTTAATTATGGAAGATTTACATAAAACGATTAAGTTACGCTGCACTTTTTGTCACTCTGAACAGTTTGCCATACCTTATTCTGATTACACTCCCCCCAGCCATAGCTTTGTTGTATGTGCTAATTGTGGTAGAGAAAATGATGTCACCTCTTTATTGATTACAGCAAAATCAAAAGGACTTTCGATAGCACAAGACTATGCAGAAGAATTAATTGACAAAATCAAAGAGGATATAACAAAAGCATTTAAGAACAATAAGTTCATAAAAATAAAGTAACTTAACGACCTATCATTCATCACTGACAACAAATGTAGTGAATTGTGGGCTAGAATAGCAAAGCGTATTCGGATGCACACGGTAAATTACGAACCAGAACAATAAAAAAGCCGCCTATTTGGCGGCATTTTTATTAGAGATAACAAGCTAAACAGAATTACCAGCCGGTTACTTCACGCAGGGCCTTGCCGATATCGGCAAGGGAACGCACGGTTTTCACGCCGGCATCTTCCAGGGCGGCAAATTTCTCTGCTGCCGTGCCTTTACCACCGGCGATGATGGCGCCCGCATGACCCATGCGCTTGCCAGCCGGGGCTGTGACACCCGCGATATAGGAGACCACCGGCTTGGTGACGTGGGCCTTGATGTAGGCCGCCGCTTCTTCCTCGGCGCTGCCGCCGATCTCGCCGATCATCACGATGGCTTCGGTCTTGGGATCGTTCTGGAACATCTCCAGAATGTCGATGAAGTTGGAACCCGGGATGGGGTCACCACCGATACCGACGCAGGTGGACTGGCCGAAGCCCTCGTCCGTGGTCTGCTTGACCGCTTCATAGGTCAGGGTGCCGGAGCGGGAGACGATACCCACCTTGCCCGGCTTGTGAATGTGGCCCGGCATGATGCCGATCTTGCACTCACCCGGGGTGATCACACCCGGGCAGTTCGGGCCTATCATGCGCACGCCTGTCTCTTGCAGCTTCACCTTGACCTCGAGCATGTCCAGGGTCGGGATGCCTTCGGTGATGGTGACGATGAGCTTGATACCGGCGTCGATGGCTTCCAGGATGGCGTCTTTGCAAAACGGCGCTGGCACATAGATGACGGAAGCGGTGGCGCCGGTCACTTCGACTGCGTCACGCACGGTATTGAACACCGGCAGGCCCAGGTGGGTGGTGCCACCCTTGCCTGGCGACACGCCGCCGACCATCTGGGTACCGTAGGCAATCGCCTGTTCGGAGTGGAAAGTACCCTGACCGCCGGTGAAGCCCTGGCAGATCACCTTGGTGTCTTTGTTGATCAGAACGCTCATTATTTGGCCTCCGCTGCTTTAACCACTTGCTGAGCTGCGTCAGTCAGACTCGTTGCGGCGATGATATTGAGGCCGCTGTCGGCCAGTTTACGGGCACCCAGTTCGGCATTGTTGCCTTCCAGACGCACTACCACGGGCACCTTGACCCCCACTTCCTTGACCGCGCCGATAATGCCTTCCGCGATCATGTCGCAACGCACTATGCCGCCGAAGATGTTGACCAGTACGGCCTGCACCTTGCTGTCAGAGAGGATGATCTTGAACGCCTCGGTCACGCGCTCCTTGGTGGCGCCGCCGCCGACGTCCAGGAAGTTGGCCGGTGAGCCGCCGTGCAGATTGACGATGTCCATGGTACCCATGGCCAGACCCGCGCCGTTGACCATGCAGCCGATGTTGCCATCGAGCGCCACATAGTTCAGCTCCCACTGAGCGGCATGCGCTTCGCGGGGGTCATCCTGAGACGGGTCGTGCATCTCGCGCAGCTTGGGCTGACGATACAGCGCGTTGGCGTCGATGTTGATCTTGCCATCCAGGCAGTGCAGGTTGCCCTGGGTCGTGATCACCAGCGGGTTGATTTCCAGCAGGGCGAAGTCGCAATCCAGGAACATCTGACCCAGACCCATGAAGATCTTGGTGAACTGCTTGATCTGATCGCCGACCAGACCCAGCTTGAAGGCCAGCTCGCGCGCCTGATAGGCCTGCGGGCCTACCAGCGGATCGATGGCGGCCTTGTGAATGAGTTCCGGGGTTTCGTGGGCAATCTTTTCAATATCCACGCCACCTTCGGTAGAGGCCATGAAGACCACGCGACGGCTGCCACGATCGACCACTGCGCCCAGATAGAGCTCCTTGGCGATGTCGGTGCAGGATTCCACCAGGATCTTGGTGACCGGCTGACCGTTGGCGTCAGTCTGATAGGTCACCAGGTTCTTGCCGAGCCAGTTCTGGGCAAAGGCGCGGATCTCGTCCTTGCTCTTGGCCAGCTTGACGCCGCCCGCTTTACCGCGGCCACCGGCGTGGACCTGGCACTTGACGACCCAGGTATTGCCGCCAATTTTGTCAGCCGCTTCAGCCGCTTCCTGCGGGGTAGCACAGGCATAACCTTCGGAGACCGGCAGGCCATACTCGGCAAACAGCTTTTTTGCCTGATATTCATGCAGATTCATAGATGCTCTATCCGTGTTGTAGGTATTTCCGTCCGGGGCTCGTGTTTCTCAATCCCCTGTGAATGGGGGCCTGGGCGGCCCCTCGTTATCTTTCTAATTTGCTCGGAATGTCGCTGATTGCCTAGACATCCAGCAACAGACGGGTCGGGTCTTCCAGCAGCTCCTTGATGGAGACCAGGAAGCCCACCGACTCACGACCGTCGACGATGCGGTGATCATAAGAGAGGGCCAGGTACATCATCGGCAGGATTTCGACCTTGCCATCGACTGCCATGGGTCTGTCCTGGATCTTGTGCATCCCCAGGATGGCGCTTTGCGGCGGGTTGATGATGGGGGTGGACATCAGGGAGCCAAACACGCCACCGTTGGTGATGGTGAAGTTGCCGCCGGTCAGTTCATCCACGGTCAGCTTGCCGTCACGGCCCTTGCCCGCCAGATCCTTGATGGCCTTCTCGATGTCGGCCAGGCTCATGTTGTCGCAATCGCGCAGCACCGGCGTCACCAGCCCGCGCGGGGTGGAGACAGCGATACTGACATCGAAGTAGTTGTGATAGACGATGTCGTCACCGTCCAGCGCCGCGTTCACTTCCGGGTAGCGCTTCAAGGACTCCACTACCGCCTTGACGTAGAAGGACATGAAGCCGAGCTTGATGCCGTGCTTCTTCTCGAAGATCTCGCCGTACTGCTTGCGCAGTTTCATGATGGGCGCCATGTTGATCTCGTTGAAAGTGGTCAGCATGGCGGTGGTGTTTTTGGCTTCCAGCAGACGCTCGGCAATACGCTTGCGCAGACGGGTCATGGGCACACGTTTCTCGGTGCGACCAACCAGCGGCGCTACCGCAGCCACAGGGGCAGCAGCGACCGGCGCAGCGGCAGGCTTGTTGCCACCCTTGATGAAAGCTTCCACATCTTCCTTGCTGATGCGACCACCCTTGCCGGTGCCGGTCAGCTTGGTCACGTCGATGGCATGCTCTGCCACCAGACGGCGTACCGCGGGGCTTAAGGCCTCGGCGCCATCATCGGCAACCGCGTCTACCGGCTTCTCTTTAGTCTCTTCACCGGCCACGGGAGCTGGCTTGAGCGTGGCGATCAGCTGGCGGGACAACACGGTCGCCCCTTCCGCTTGCAGGATGTCGCCGAGGACGCCGGCTTCCGGCGCGGGGACTTCCAGCACGACTTTATCGGTTTCGATGTCAACCAGTACTTCGTCACGGGCAACCAGATCACCCGGCTTCTTGTGCCAAGTGGCGATGGTGGCATCCGCCACTGATTCCGGCAGGTCCGGTACCTTGATCTCGATAGTCATGTAATCAGTTCCTTGTTACTTCTTGTTCAGGGCTTAGGCCAGAGTAAGGGCGTCTTCCACCAGGGCTTTCTGCTGCTTGGTGTGGACCGACATGTAACCGACGGCAGGAGAGGCCGAGGCCGGACGACCGGCATAACGCAGACGGGCACCGCTTGGCAGCACACCATCGTAGTGGTGACGGGTGCAGTACCAGGCACCCTGGTTCTGCGGCTCTTCCTGACACCAGACAAAATCGGTGACGTGGTCGTAATCGGCAAGAATGGCGCGCACTTCTGCTTCCGGGAAGGGATAGAGCTGTTCAATCCGCACCAGGGCCACATCATGCTGCTCGGCCTTGCGACGGGCATCGAGCAGGTCGTAGTAGACCTTGCCGGAGCAGAACACCACCCGTTTGACCCCTTTGGGATCCAGCGCATCGATCTCGCCGATGGCGTTCTGGAAGGTGCCTTGCGCCAGCTCTTCGAGCTTGCTGACCGCCATCGGGTGGCGCAGCAGGGATTTGGGCGACATCACGATGAGCGGGCGGCGCATCGGGCGGATCACCTGGCGACGCAGCATGTGGTAGACCTGAGCCGGGTTGGAGGGCACGCACACCTGCATGTTGTGCTCGGCGCACATTTGCAGATAACGCTCCAGACGGGCGGAGGAGTGCTCCGGTCCCTGGCCCTCGTAACCGTGTGGCAGCAGCATGGTCAAGCCGCACATACGGCCCCACTTTTGCTCACCGGAGGAGAGGAACTGGTCGATCACCACCTGGGCACCGTTGGCGAAGTCGCCAAACTGGGCTTCCCAGATGGTGAGGCCGGCCGGCTCGGCGCTGGCGTAACCGTATTCAAACGCCAGTACCGCCTCTTCGGACAAAACGGAGTCGAAGACTTCGAATGGACCCTGTTCATCGTGGATATTGCACAGCGGCGTGTAGGTGCTGGCATCGTTCTGGTTGTGCAGCACGGCGTGGCGGTGGAAGAAGGTGCCACGGCCGGAATCCTGCCCCGTGATGCGGATGCGCGAACCCTTGGCTACCAACGAGGCATAGGCCAGGGTCTCGGCAAAGCCCCAGTCCACCAGCTTGTCACCGGCGGCCATGGTGCGTCTGTCTTCGTAAATCTTCTCGACCTGGCGTTGCAATACATGGGCAGCCGGATACTGACTGACCCGCTCACCCAGTGACTTGAGCTCATCAAGCGCCAGGCTGGCGTCATAGTGCATGGCCCAGTCGTGGCCCAGATACGGTGTCCAGTCGACGGAGTGCAGCTCCATCGGCCGCCACTCCTTGACCACCCGCTCCCCCTTGTCCAGGGCATCGCGATAGTCATTGACCTGGGTAGTGGCCAGCTCCTGGTTGATGCTGCCTTCCGCCACCAGCTGATCGGCGTAGATCTTGCGCGGGGTCGGATGCTGTTTGATCTTCTGGTACATCAAGGGCTGGGTTGCGCTGGGCTCGTCCGCCTCGTTGTGACCGTGACGACGGTAGCAGACCAGCTCGATCACCACGTCGCGTTTGAAGGTGTTGCGGTAATCCAGTGCAATCTGGGTCACCAGCACCACGGCTTCCGGATCGTCACCGTTGACGTGCAGCACGGGGGCCTGCACCGCTTTGGCGATGTCGGTGCAATATTCGGTGGAGCGCACGTCACGCATGTTGGAGGTGGTGAAGCCCACCTGGTTATTGATGACGATGCGCACAGTCCCGCCCACGCCATAGGCACGGGTCTGGGACATGTTGAAGGTCTCGGCAACCACACCCTGCCCGGCGATGGCCGAGTCACCGTGAATGGTGATGGGCAGGACGCTGGAGCCATCCTTGTCACCCCGTCTGTCCATACGGGCACGGACCGAGCCGATGACCACGGGGTTGACGATTTCGAGGTGAGACGGGTTGAACGCCAGCGCCAGGTGGACGTTGCCGCCCGGGGTCGCAAAATCGGAGGAGAAGCCCATGTGGTACTTCACATCCCCTGTGCCCCAGGACTCGCCATGCTTGCCGGCGAACTCGTCGAACAGCTCCTGTGCCCGTTTGCCGAGCACGTTTATCAGCACGTTCAGGCGACCACGGTGGGCCATGCCGATGACGGCCTCCTTGCAGCCCTGCTCACCGGCGCGACGGATCAGCTCCTTGAGCATGGGCACCATGGCATCGCCCCCTTCCAGGGAGAAGCGCTTGGCACCGGGGAACTTGGCGCCCAGGTATTTTTCCAGCCCTTCGGCGGCGGTCAGGCTCTCGAGGATACGGGTCTTCTCCTCAATGCTGTAGCTGCCCTTGGCCTCGATGGATTCGAGTCTGTCCTGCAGCCAGCGCTTCTCCTCGGTGGAGGTAAGGTGCATGTAATCGGCACCTATGCTGCTGCAGTAGGTTTTCTTGAGCGAGGCGTAGAGATCGGAGAGCACCATGGTCTCGCGACCAATCGCGTAGGAGCCCACATTGAAGGTGGCCTCCATGTCGGCGCCCTGCAGGTTGTGGAAGGCAGGATCCAGTTCGGCAACGGTTTCACGGGTCCAGAGTCCCAGGGGATCCAGATTGGCATTCTGGTGACCACGGAAGCGGAAGGCGTTGATCAGTTGCAGCACCCGTACCTGTTTCGCATCCACTTGCGGATCGGACACAGCCGCACTGTAACGGGAGGGATCCTTGGCCAAACGACGGAAATAATCGCGGACTCGGGAATGAGGTTGTTCTACCGCATGGCCATTGACCTGAGGCAGCTGTTCAAACAGGCTGCGCCACTCGTCGGCGACGGATTCGGGGTCTTCCAGGAAGGATTCGTACAAATCCTCAATATAGCTTGCATTCGCACCAGCCAGGTGAGATGACTCCAACCAGGCCTTCATCACGCCGTTATGCATTTCTATCCCTTGTACATCTTGTTCACTGCAGCGCAGCTTGTAGGGTTTAAATAGCCATCCTGCCATGGGGGCGGATGGCTATCCAGAGGTCGGGCCTGGCGCGTGACGCCCTGGCCCTGATACTAAACAGCCCGATTGAGCAGCATCGACTTGATCTGACCGATGGCCTTGGTCGGGTTCAAGCCTTTGGGACAGACGTTCACGCAGTTCATGATGCCGTGGCAACGGAACACGCTGAAGGCGTCATCCAGGTTACCCAGTCGTTCGCTGGCGGCGGTGTCGCGGCTGTCGGCCAACCAGCGATAGGCGGCGAGCAGCCCGGCCGGGCCGATGAACTTGTCCGGGTTCCACCAGAAGGAGGGGCAAGAAGTGGAGCAGCAGGCACAGAGAATACACTCGTACAGGCCATCCAGCTTGGCGCGCTCTTCGGGGGATTGCAGGTGCTCACGCACGGGCGGCAATTTTTCATCGTTGATGAGGAAGGGTTTGACCTTCTCCCACTGGGTGTAGAACTGGGTCATGTCGATCACCAGATCGCGGATCACCGGCAGGCCAGGCAAGGGGCGAATAATGACGCTATTGCCCTTTTTCAGCAGATCGGAGAGCGGGGTGATGCAGGCAAGACCGTTCTTGCCATTCATGTTGAGACCGTCTGATCCACAGACCCCTTCGCGGCAGGAGCGGCGGAAGGCGAGCGTGGGATCCAGCTCTTTCAGCTGGATCAGTGCATCGAGCACCATCATGTCGGAACCTTCAGGAATATCAAGACGATATTCCTTCATATAGGGGACGTTATCAACATCCGGATTGTATCTATAGACAGAGAATGTGACGTTCATTGTGTTTGGCTCCGCAATCGTTAAGTCCGCACCTTGAAGAAGCGAGATGGGAAGGCCTCCCACCTCTGCACAGACCGGCGAATGTAGCGATACGCCGATAATGTGACCTTCATTGTGCTTGTCTCCGCCATTGGTCAGTAAGTCCGCACCTTGGGTGGGAATGCCTCACGGGTTTTCGGAGACATGTTGACCGCGCGACGGGTCATGGACTCGGTGTCCGGATGATAGAGGCTATGGCACAGCCAGCCCTCATCGTCGCGATCCGGGAAATCGAAGCGGCTGTGGGCACCACGACTCTCGGTACGGAAGTTGGCCGCCACCGCAGTGGCAAACGCCGTCTCCATCAGGTTGTCCAGCTCCAGGCACTCGATGCGCTGGGTGTTGAACTCCTTGGAGGTGTCGTCCAGACGGGCATTCTTCAGCCGCTCGCGGATGCGCTTCAGCTCGGCCAGCCCTTCGGCCATGGCATCCCCTTCACGGAACACGGAGAAGTTGTTCTGCATGCAGGTCTGCAGATCCTTGCGGATCTGAACCGGATCTTCCCCGTCGCGGTTGTTCTCCCAGCGATTGAAACGGGCCAGCGCGGCGGCCAGATCAGACTCGGAAGCCTCGCGGCCATGTTCCATCTCACCCAGGGTGTTGACCAGGTGCATGCCAGCGGCACGGCCAAACACGATCAGATCCAGCAGCGAGTTGCCACCCAGACGGTTGGCACCGTGTACCGAGACGCAGGCGATTTCGCCCACGGCAAACAGACCGACCACGGGGACGTCGTTGCCATCTTTATCCTGCGTCAGACACTGGCCATTCACGTTGGTCGGCACGCCGCCCATCATGTAGTGGCAGGTCGGGATGATGGGGATGGGTTCTTTGACCGGATCCACATGGGCGAAGGTGCGAGAGAGCTCGCAGATACCCGGCAGACGGGATTCGAGCACCTCTTTGCCGAGGTGATCCAGCTTGAGCTTGATGTGCGGGCCCCAGGGACCGTCGCAACCGCGGCCTTCGCGGATCTCGATCATGATGGAACGGGCCACCACGTCGCGGCCAGCCAAGTCCTTGGCGTTCGGCGCATAACGCTCCATGAAGCGCTCGCCGTCTTTGTTGAGCAGATAACCGCCTTCACCACGGCACCCTTCGGTCACCAGCACCCCGGCACCGGCGATACCGGTCGGGTGGAACTGCCAAAACTCCATGTCCTGCACCCCTACCCCGGCGCGCAGCGCCATGCCGACGCCGTCACCGGTGTTGATGTGGGCGTTGGTGGTGGACTGGTAGATGCGACCGGCGCCGCCGGTGGCCAGCACAGTAGCTTTGGCCTTGAAGTAGACGACTTCGCCGCTCTCCATGTCGATGGCGGTACAGCCAACGATGTGACCGTCCTGGTTTTTCACCAGATCCAGCGCATACCACTCGGAGAAGACGGTGGTCTTGTTCTTTACGTTCTGCTGATAGAGGGTGTGCAGCAAAGCGTGACCGGTACGGTCGGCCGCAGCCGCTGTGCGGGCCGCCTGTTCACCACCAAAATTCTTGGACTGGCCGCCAAACGGACGCTGATAGACGGAGCCATTGTCAAAGCGGGAGAAGGGCAGGCCCATGTTCTCCAGCTCATAGACGGCCTCGGGGCCCGTCTTGCACATGTATTCGATCGCTTCCTGGTCGCCGATATAATCGGAACCTTTCACCGTGTCATACATGTGCCACTGCCAGTTGTCGTCGTGGGCATTGCCCAGCGCAACCGTGATCCCGCCCTGGGCAGAAACCGTGTGAGAACGGGTCGGGAAGACTTTGGATAACAGAGCGCAGCTCTTGCCGGACTGGGCAATCGAGAGCGCGGCGCGCATGCCGGCCCCACCAGCACCGATCACGACCGCATCAAATTCACGAGTTGGAATAGTCACCTTACACCCCCCACAGTACAACGAAGCCGGTCATCAAATAGACAAACAGCACCACTACCAGGGCAAATTGCAGCGCACCGCGCAGCCCCACCGGCTTGATATAGTCGGTCAGTATCTGCCACAGACCGATCCAGGCATGGATCAGTACGCACAGCAGCGCCAACAGGGTGAATACCTTGGTGAAGGTTTTGGCGAAGAAGCCGGTCCACACCTCGTAGCTGATGTCATTGAACGCGACAAAGCCAACCAGATAGAGGACGTAAGCCGTCATGATGAGGGCGGTGGCACGGATCAGGATGTAATCATGAACACCGCTGCGCCCGAATGTTGCAGAATTGGTTACCATACCAGGACTCCCGCCAATACCGCCAAAACCGCGGTGATCACGAAGGCCACACGGGCACTCTGATTACCGGATTCCAGCTCTTCCCAATAGCCCATGTCCATGACCAGATGACGCAGACCGCCCACAATGTGGTACGCCAGCGCAGTCAGGATCCCCCACAACACGAATTTGACCAGGAAGTTGTCCATGATGGACACCACGGTTTCAAATCCTTCGGGAGAGGCGAGTGAAGTACCAAGCATCCACAGCAAGACAGAGAGCGCCACAAAGGTGATCACCCCTGAGACACGATGCAAGATGGAAGCGATGGCGGTGACAGGAAAGCTGATCGTCTGTAGGTCGAGGTTTACAGGTCTCTTTTTATTTTTCACGGCTTTGCCCACTCAGCTCCATTGAGCACGTTAGTTATTGTTTTTACACGCTTATGAGGGCACGGAGTGGCATTTGCTAGGTTTTTGTTACCAAAACAACTCAAAAAAGCCAAAAACAACATTTTCAATATCGCATCCGACTTTGCACAAGCGTTTCAAACACCGACAGCCATCACCCACGAGGCGCAGTATATCGGCGGGCTTAACCAATGACAATCAATTAGCTACAAAGAAAACCCAAAACCGTAAACCAGATCTCACAACTCATTTAACAAGCCATTAATGTTCATCCAGAAAAATTGACAGCACCCCTTAACTCTGTTTCAAATAGGGCGCTCCAGCTGCCCCTGGTACAGGTCAGAACCTTTGCCAGCGTCATCAAACTCGTAATAAAGTAGAGCTGGAATCAAATTATAAAAGAGCAAAGGAGACGTGCTATGGCTGATAAGATAGCCACCCTACACCTGCCCGGTAAAGACCCGGTAGAACTACCGATCCTGTCTGGGACTATCGGACCCGACGTGATCGACGTCAGAAAATTGGGCGCGCAAGGGTACTTCACCTTTGACCCCGGTTTTATGGCCACCGGTGCTTGTAAATCATCCATTACCTATATCGATGGCGATCAGGGTGTCTTGCTGCACCGTGGTTACCCTATCGCCCAGTTGGCCACCCAGGCCAGCTACCTCGAAGTCTGCTACATACTGCTGTACGGCGAGGCGCCCACCAAGGCGCAGTACACCGAGTTCGAGCGTCTGGTCACCCGCCATACCATGGTGCACGAGCAGATCGCCTTCTTCTTCCGCGGCTTCCGTCGTGACTCCCACCCCATGGCCATCATGTGTGGTGTGGTCAGTGCGCTGTCCGCCTTCTATCACGATGCGCTCGACATCAACAACGAAGAGCACCGCGAGATCTGTGCCTTCCGTCTGCTCTCCAAGATGCCGACCCTGGCCGCCATGTGCTACAAGTACTCCATCGGTCAGCCATTCATGCAGCCGCGCAATGCCCTCTCCTATGCTGGCAACTTCCTGCACATGATGTTTGGCGTGCCGACCGAAGAGTACAAGGTCAACCCCATAGTCGAACGCGCCATGGACCGCATCTTCACCCTGCATGCGGATCACGAGCAGAACGCCTCCACCTCCACCGTGCGTCTGGCCGGCTCCTCCGGTGCCAACCCGTTTGCCTGTATTGCCGCCGGGATCGCCTCCCTGTGGGGACCAGCTCATGGCGGTGCCAACGAAGCCTGTCTCAAGATGCTCGAAGAGATTGGCTCTGTGGATCGCATTCCCGAGTTCATCGCCAAGGCCAAGGACAAGAACGATCCGTTCCGTCTTATGGGCTTCGGTCACCGGGTTTACAAGAACCACGATCCCCGTGCCCAGGTGATGCGTCAGACCTGTCACGAGGTGCTCGAAGAGCTGCAGATCAAGGATCCGCTGCTGGATGTGGCCATGGAGCTGGAGCGCATCGCGCTGTCGGACGCTTACTTCGTCGAGAAGAAGCTCTACCCGAACGTGGACTTCTACTCCGGTATCATCATGAAGGCCATCGGCATCCCTATGTCCATGTTCACCGTGATCTTCGCCATCTCCCGCACCATAGGCTGGATTGCCCACTGGAACGAGATGCACTCGGACCCGGATCAGAAGATCGGCCGTCCGCGTCAGCTCTACACCGGCTTGGCCCAACGGGAATTCACCCCGCTCGATCAGCGTTGATGCACTGAATCGACACGGTTTGTCAGCAAGGCGGTCATTGACCGCCTTTTTATTTGCCGCTCTAATGCCCCCCTTGTCGATCAGAAGGAGTCCATCATGAGACCACTGTTCATCAGCGCCGCCCTGCTGCTTACCGCCTGTCAGAACGCACCGACGACCCCGTTACAAGGGGAAACCCTCTACATCAACAGCCAGCTGGTCGACTGCGTCGGTGTCGGCCCCATGCTGTGCATGCAGGTTCGCAGCGATGAGCAGCAGGCCTGGAGCCTGTTTTATCAGCAGATAGAAGGCTTTCACTTTGAACCTGGCTACCAGTACCAGCTGACCGTCAGCAAGGAGCGGCTCAACGACGTGCCAGCGGATGCCCCTTCCCTGCGTTATCACCTGATCAAGCTGGTCAGCAAGCAGACCGCTCGTTAAGAATACCGGCCACAAAGAGCCTCATTTGGATGTTTCCATTCAGTTCATGAACGCATTCTGGTACGCTGGCCGACGCACATATTATTTAATCAGCACACCCAAGCAGCGATGCCCCATGACGATGATCCAGATACGCACGACCCGGGCCAATGACTGGCCCACCATCATGGCCATTCAGGATGAGTGTTATCATCAGCTGGATCCTGAACCCCTCGAGGTCATGAGCAGCAAGGCCGAGCTGGCTCCCGACTGTTGTTGGGTGGCCGAATATCAGGGCAAGGTACTGGGTTACCTGCTCTGCCATCCTTGGCGCGCCCACCAGCCCCCCGCCCTCTCGGTACCCATGCAGACGCTGGCGGGGAAGGACGAGTTCTACCTGCACGATCTGGCCGTGTCAGCGCAGGCGCGCGGCAAGGGCATTGGCCAACGGCTGCTGGAAACCGCCCTCGCCTTTGCCAGCGCTGAAGGCTACGAGTATGCCGGGCTGGTGGCGGTGCAGGATGCCCCGACCTTCTGGCGCAAGCAGGGCTTTGTGCCCGCCAACACTCCCAAATCGTTGGACGAGTACGGTGAAGACGCTGTCTATATGCGGCTACCCTTGACCGACCCCGCCTGAGGGTAATAAAAAAGGCGCCTTGCGGTAATGCCGATCAGTTAAGGATCCATTGACCGATCCTTCTGATGTGTGA
>NZ_CAWNYS010000533.1:0-1072 GCF_963878295.1 Aeromonas sp. HMWF014
CGTCAGGGTGACCCGCTGGCGCCGCACGACAAGCCGAATAACCCGCCCCATCCGCGTAGCATTGCCGGTGGTGTGGGCTCGGTATTGGTGAACGGCAAGCCCATCGCTATCACCGGCACAGCGGTGGATTGTGGTGGCGTGGTGATTGGTTCGGGCAGCGGGCAAGCAGGATAAGGAACAAGGTCATGGCACAGAGCACTGGATTACAATTCACCGTCAAGGTTGGCGCACTGGCTGACAACACCTTTGCGGTCGCGAGCTTCAAGCTGGATGAGGGCTTGAACAGCCCGTTTAGCCTCAAACTGGAGGTGGCCAGCGCTCAGCCCGATATCGATTTCGGTGCTGTGCTGGACCAGCCCTGCGAGCTGATGGTGTGGTACCACGGCGAGCTGCAACGCCGGGTGTGCGGGGTAGTGAGCGACTTTGCGCAAGGGGACAGCGGCTTTCGCCGCACCCGTTACAGCTTGCAAGTCAAACCTGCCCTGTGGCGATTGGGATTACGCCAAAACTCCCGCATCTTCCAGGCACAGAAGCCGGACGAAATCCTCTCCATTTTGCTGCAAGAGCACGGCATCACCGACTACGCCTTTGCCCTGAAAAACGAGCATGCCCAGCGCGAATACTGCGTGCAGTACCGCGAGACCGACCTCGATTTCTTGAACCGTTTGGCCGCCGAAGAGGGGCTGTTCTACTTCCATGAGTTTGAAGCAGGCAAGCACCGTATCGTGTTTGCCGACGATGCGGCGGCATTAACAGCTGGCCCCGAGCTGTTCTTTAACCTCGGCAACCGTTCGCTGGAACAGGGTGCCTATGTGCGCCAGTTCCACTACCGCGAATCGGTGCGCCCCTCGGATGTAGAGCTCAAAGACTACAGCTTTAAAACCCCGGCTTACGGCCTATCTCACAAAAAGCAGGGCGCAGAGCTCGAGCACCAGCGCGACACCTACCAGCACTTTGACTATCCGGGCCGCTACAAGCAGGACGGCAGTGGCAAGGCGTTTGCCCAGCACCGCCTCGATGCGCTGCGCAATGACGCTGTGGCGGGCAGTGGCAAGTCCAACAGCGCAGCCCT
>NZ_CAWNYS010000534.1:0-5354 GCF_963878295.1 Aeromonas sp. HMWF014
GACCAGCAGGTGAGCGTGGCGGCTCTACCACGCTCACCTGCTGGTCGGCGAGGAAGCGGCGCACCAGATCCAGGTTGTATTCGTACTCCGGTTTCTGGGAGCGGGAGCGACGCTGGATCAGCCGCTGGTTGTAGAGCACCTGGGCCAGCTTGGTGGCAGGAGCCAACCGGTAAGGGATGTGCGCCTTCCACACCAGCATGGCATTACGGGAGTTGGAGAAGAGGCAGATGGAGGCATCAAAGGCGGCCGCCTTGATGCGCGCCTGCAAGGCACGTTGCTGTTCCTTGTCGGCCCGTGAGCCCGGATCCAGAATGATCTCGTCGATCCAGGGACAGAGGCGGGCCAACGGCGCCGTGTAGGCGGGAACCAGGGCAGTCACATGACAATCCATGGAACGCTTGAGCATGGCAAAACTCGGCCATGCCAGCATGAAGTCACCAATCTTGTCGTTGCGTACTACCAGAATACGTTTCATAAAAAATCCCTTTGCTCCCTGTCACCAATGCAAGGAGGCTTGATGCGCGGTGCGGGTATTCTTGCCTGATGCAGGGCTATTCTCAAGCGAAGACGCTTGGCGACACCGATTTGAACGACCAAACTTAGCGCCTCGCCCCGGCATTCACCCCATCCGGTCGCGACAAAACGCCAACAGACCCTATAATGCGACCAAATTTCCAGGTTGCAGGAATCAACAGCATGACCAACAAGGTAATTTATCCCGGCACCTTCGACCCCATCACCAATGGCCACACCGACCTCATTGGCCGGGCCGCCAAACTGTTTGATGACGTGGTGGTCGGCGTTGCCAACAGCCCGAGCAAGCGCCCGCTGTTCGATCTGGCAGAACGTGTCCTGCTTGCCCAGCAAGTGACCGCCCACCTGCCCAACGTCAAGGTGGTTGGCTTCTCCGGCCTGCTGGTGGACTTCGCCAGGGAGCAGCAGGCCAACGTGCTGATCCGTGGCCTGCGCGCCGTCTCCGACTTCGAGTACGAATTCCAGCTGGCCAACATGAACCGCCGCCTGATGCCGGAGCTGGAGAGCGTCTTCCTCACCCCGGCGGAGGAGAACTCCTTCATCTCCTCGACCCTGGTGAAGGAGGTCGCCCTGCATGGTGGCGATATCCGCCAGTTCGTCGACCCGATCGTCGCCAAGGCGATTGCCGCCAAGCAAGGCAAGTGATCAAAAAAATCAGGCTGCCCGAAGGTAGCCTGTTTCTTGAGGAGCGCATGCATCTCGCCAGCCTTTGCAGGCATTGACCATCAGCTTGTCTGGCGAGCCAGCATCTGCTGGCAGGAGAGCGCCAGCGTGTCGAGCCACTCGTAGCGACGCCGGTACATGGCCCGCTTCTTGGAAGCGACCTCCTCCAGCGGTTTGCGCTGGGCAGGCTGTAACCGCACGAAGTTGTCATCCAGATCCACGGCGCCAAACTCCTGCCAAAGCTCGTCATAATCGGCCTGCAGACAGGCTTTCTTCTTCTTGCTGTAGCGCCTGGCCTGGTAGATGTGCGCCTTCATCCGCACCGCCGAGATATGCTCGGCCCCCATCGCCTCGGCCAGCAGCATTACCAGCATCACCACCAGCGACTTGGGCCTCAGGCCCTGGCCCTCCTTGGTCAGCGCCCGCACCTTGTCCTGCGCCTGCTCGACGCAGGGCTCGGGCCCCTGCACAGAACCGATCATCAGGGCCAGCTTGTTGGGGGTACCCGCCAGCGAGAAGGCGCAGCTGTAGAGGCGCTTGCCCTGTCGATCGACGATGGAGAGCGCCAGCTCGGCCTCGCGCCGGAAGGTGCCATCGTGGCGCAGCACGATGCGGCACTCGCTCTCGGGATAGTGACCAAGCGCTATGCCTTCCCCCAGATAGAGCGGATCGATCAGCGCCGGATAATGGGCCAGCAGCAGCCGGTAGTGGTTTTCCAGCATCTCGGCCCGTTCGGTCGCAGTAGAATTGGCAAAACGGTAGGGCCGCATCGGCTTGTCGAGCAGCTCGGGATAGTAGGCAGGCAGAGCCTTGAGGGGTTCGGCCTGAAACAGCTCGAATACCCGGCTCAGCTGCTGCCGATAGAGCAGGCTGCGCAGCACGAACTTGGCGCGATTGAAGGTCTTGCGGGCGCTGTCATCGGGATAGAGGAAGCGGGCCATTTTTTGGGCACAATAGTGCCCATGCCGGGATAAATGATCCCAGTCTATTGATTTAGCTGTCATTTTATTTTCTCAAACTGCCTGAACGGTCGAGATACTAGTGACGGATGCGCATATCTTCAACAGACTGGAAATACTCTCTTACAACTTGGCCGTTTCAGGCCAAAATAACGGTCATTCAGCGCTGGCAGTGGGAGCAAAACACCGTGGTTCTCTGCCCCAGCCGGATTTCACTGAGCAGAGTGTGACAATGAAAACAGGGCTGACCACCCCGCCCATAGACCTGCAACTGCTGCACGAAATAACCCGGCTTGCCATCAGCGCTGGTGAAATCCTTGAGGGTGGTGCCGCCCTGCTTGATGGCCTCGGCCAGCACCCGCTTGATCTCGCCCACCAGGGTCGCCAGTCGCTCGGCACTGATGTTGCCCGCCGCCCGCTTGGGATGAATACCAGCGGCATAGAGCGCCTCGTTGGCGTAGATGTTGCCAACCCCGACCACCACATGATTATCCATCAGGAAGGTCTTGATGGCGGTGCTGCGACCCTTGGCGCGCCCCTGCAGATAGTCGGCGCTGAAGGCCTGGGTCAGCGGTTCCGGCCCCAGCTTGGCCAGCAGGGCGTGTGCCTCAGCCGGTTCACGGGTCCACAGCAGGGCCCCGAAGCGGCGCGGATCATTGAGCCGAAGCAGCTTGCCGTTAGCGAGCTCTATGTCCACGTGATCGTGTTTCTCGGCCGGGGTGCCGATATCCAGCACCCGCAGACTGCCCGACATACCCAGGTGCAGGATGGCGGTGCCAAAGTCGGTCTCCAGCAGCAGGTACTTGGCACGGCGGCCGACCCTGTGGATGGTGAGATCCACCAGCTCCTGGATTTCGCCCGGCACCGGCCAGCGCAACCGACCATCCCGCACCACGACACGAGTGACCTTGATGCCGGTGAGCCAGGGAGAGATGCCCTGGCGGCTGACTTCAACTTCCGGTAATTCAGGCATAGGGTCCTCTCGCTCGAAAATGGATTAGGGGGTGGGACGCAACAAGCTGCGGTACTGCTCCTGACTCAGGCTGAGCCAGGTCGATGGAGGCAGCAGAGCGGCAAACTGGCCACTGTCCTGATAGAGCCCCACTTCTATCGGATCGCTCTGACCGGCGATCCATATCTTGAGGGTGACCGGCGCACCCCGCACTGCACCACCCGGTGGCAATAGCCACCCCTGCCACTCTTCGATGTGAGCGGCCAGCTGGGCACTGCTAAGCCCCAGATCCGGCCCGCTGCGCCAGCCCTGACCGATGCGCTCGATCTGCCAGCTAGGTCCCTGCCAGGTGAGCACAACGGCACTGTCCGGCAGCAGGGGACGGGCACGCTGTGCGCTGTTCTCCTGCTGGGCTATCTCCAGCTGGTGCAGCAGGGTGATCACCGCCAGTACGGCCACTATGATCACGTTATTCCAGCCTTTGCGGCTCAATCTGAACATGGCAAGCCTCCCTTCGAACCGGCAGTGTACTGAATTCCAGCCATAAAAAAACCCGGCACAAGGCCGGGTTTTTGAGACAAAACCAAGAGATTACTTGATTTTGCCTTCTTTGTAGATCACATGCTGACGAACAACGGGATCAAACTTTTTGATCTCCATTTTTTCGGGCATGGTGCGCTTGTTCTTGGTAGTGGTATAGAAGTGACCAGTACCGGCGCTGGAGTTCAGACGAATTTTCTCGCGAATACCTTTAGCCATGATCTAATTCCTTATACCTTAACACCGCTGGCGCGCAGTTCAGCCAGAACCACTTCAACGCCACGCTTGTCGATGATACGCATGCCTTTTGCGGATACGCGCAGACTTACGAAGCGTTTTTCACCCTCAACCCAAAAACGGTGAGTGTGCAGGTTCGGCAGGAAACGACGCTTGGTAGCGTTGTTAGCGTGCGAACGGTTGTTACCAACTGCCGGGCGCTTGCCGGTTACTTGGCATACTCTAGACATGTCAGTCTCTCCAAATCTTACTTCATTGCTCGAGCAAATATCTGCCCCGCTGGCCTTCGATTGCGGGGCAAACAGAAGGCGGCATTTTATACAGCATCCGTGATCAAAGATCAACTAATACAGTGCCAGAGCCAGTTACAACCAACCACGCTCTGCAAAAGAAACCGTGATGCCATCACCGATCACCAAGTGATCCAGCACTCTGATATCGATCAGGGCCAAGGCGGCCAAGATCCGATCCGTGATCTGGCGGTCGGCCCGACTGGGCTCGGCCACGCCGGACGGGTGATTATGCGCCAGAATCACGGCGGCTGCATTATGTTTGAGCGCGATCTGCACGATTTCTCTGGGCCAGACGCTCGCCGAGTCGAGGGTTCCGTAAAAAAGTTCAACGAATTGAATCACTCTGTGCTGGTTGTCCAGAAGCAACAAGGCGAACACCTCTCGCGGCCGATCCCGCAGCTGGGCCTGCAGATAGTCCCGGGTCAGCTGGGGCGAGGTGAGCGCATCGCCCCGTTGCAGCTGTTCGGCCAGATGACGCTTGCCCATCTCCAGCACCGCCTGCAGCTGGGCATATTTGGCAGGGCCCAGGCCATGCGCCTCGCAAAATGCCCGCTGATCCGCCCCCAGCAAGCTGCGCAAAGAGCCGAATTGATTCAAAAGCTTGCGCGAGAGATCCACCGCGCTCAGTCCGTTTACGCCGGTGCGCAGAAAGATGGCCAGCAACTCGGCATCGGACAAGGTGCCGGGCCCCTGGCGCAACAGCTTCTCTCGGGGTCGTTCATCTTCCGGCCACTCCTTGATGCTCATTTGTCTCTCCCTCATCCCTGTTGAGAAAAAACATAGCAAAAAATTGCACGCCCCCGACCACAAGTCCCTCATGTCAGCCTCTGTCGTCATCCCTTGCCTGTGGTATCTTAGCCGACCAGTCAGAGTGAGCCGGAAGAGAAGCAGCAGATGAGATTGGCCGATAAACGCATCCTGTTGGGTGTCAGTGGCGGGATCGCCGCCTACAAGAGTGCCGAACTGGTACGCCGCCTGAAAGATCAGGGAGCCGAGGTAAGGGTGGTGATGACCCGCTCCGCCAAGGAGTTCATCACGCCGCTGACCCTGCAAGCCGTCTCCGGCCATCCGGTGGCAGACAGCCTGCTGGATCCTGCCGCCGAAGCGGGCATGGGCCATATCGAGCTGGCCAAGTGGGCGGATTTGGTGCTGATCGCCCCGGCCAGCGCCAACCTG
>NZ_CAWNYS010000534.1:5364-5670 GCF_963878295.1 Aeromonas sp. HMWF014
CCAGATTCTGGCAGCCAGGCCTGTGGCGACGTGGGCCCGGGCCGGATGCTGGATCCATTGGAGCTGGTGGAGCGCTGCTGCCAGCAACTGGCCGCCGAGCCCCTGCTGGCGGGCGTCAGGCTGCTGCTCACCGCAGGACCAACCCGCGAGGCACTGGATCCGGTGCGCTACATCAGCAACCACAGTTCCGGCAAGATGGGCTACGCCATCGCCCGCGCTGCCCGTGAGGCGGGCGCCGAGGTGACGCTGGTGAGCTGCCCGGTCGCCCTGCCGACACCGAGCGGAGTAGCGCGAGTCGATGTGGAA
>NZ_CAWNYS010000535.1:0-2715 GCF_963878295.1 Aeromonas sp. HMWF014
GGCCTGGGGTGATTACAACCTCAACACCAAGGTGGGGAATGGGCTCAACGTCGCTGTCATGAAGGGCAAGGGCAATGCCAATGTCCAGATTGGCGACGGGCTCGACGTCACGGCGGCCTATGCACGCCACAACATGGCCATCAAGATAGGCAACGGCGACTTCTACAGCCTGGCCCTCGCCAGCAGCAACACCAGCAGCAACAAGCTCGGCACCCTGTTTGACAACATCAAGCAGACCCTGCTCGGTGCGGCAGGCAACCAGGCTATCAACTATCTGGTACAGGGCGATGAAGAGGGCCCGCTCAAGGCGCCACCAGCGGCCAGTCTGGGGGATGTACAGGCCCTGAGCGGCTTTGGTCTGGACGAGATTGGCGAGGTGAAATCCTCGCTGGCGAGCGGCCTGACCGGCCAGGTGAGCCAGACTGGCGAGCGGGATGAGCAAGCCATGGACAAGGGGTTGCAGCTCGATGAGCAAGGCCTGGCCAGAGGCGGCGAAAACCTCATCGTCAACGGCGATTTCGAACAGGGCGCCCACGGCTGGCAGCATGCCGGTGAGGGGATCGAAGCAGAGCATTCCGCCACCGCCTACGGGTTGGCTACCGAGGGGCACGGCGCTCGCGTCAGCGAACTCTCTACCGACCGAAACACCCAAATTTCCCAGGTTCTTGTCGGCCTCAAGGCGGGCGAGACTGTCACTCTGAACTTCGATTTTGCCCGTCGGGCCAACATCTCGCTGCAGCACGGCATCGAGGTGCTGTGGAACGGCGAGCGGGTGTTTGCCAGCGAGGGCGACGCCGACAGCTGGCAGAGCAAACAGTTGACCCTGACTGCTCGCGCGGGCAGCAATACCCTGGCGTTTAGCGGCACGGGGGAGAACAACGGCTTTGGCTACCTGCTCGACAACGTGGTCGCCACGGCGGCTGGTAAGGCCGAGATCGGCCAGGTTAGCGCGCAGCTGGTGGAAGATGGCAACGCTGCCCGGGCCCAAGCCGATCGGGCGAGTGCCGATGCCGACAAACAGCGGCTGGAGCAGGAGAAGGCGCAGCAGCTCGCCGCCATCTCGGGCGCTCAGGCCCAGTTGGACGCCACCGACGAGGGCAAGCTGGCAACGAATGGTCAGGCGCAGCGCACCGCCATCGAGGCAGAAGCGCGCGACATCACGGCCCAGCTCGACACCCTGGCCCGCCAGTTTGAACCGCTCAAGCAGCCCGAAGCGGCCACTATCCCGTCCGGCCAGCACTGGCGCCATGGTTTTGCCGACCGCTTGCTAACCGATCGACAAGGCGACCTGGAAAAGGCCAGTGGCACGGCAGGTGAGGCGATCGCGGATGCCAGATCCCGCCGTGAGCAGCAGAGCCAGCAGGTCGATGCCGCCCTGGCCCAGTCCAAATCTGGCCAGCAGCGCAGCGAGCAGTTGCAGGGTGAGGCCCGGGCGCAGGGGCAAAGCCGGACCGAGCAGGCCGAGCAGCGTCGTCTCGATGCCCTGACCCGCGATGCCGATGCCCGGCAGCGGCAGCAAGAGGGCGAGTCGAGCGCCAGCAAGGCGCAGGCCGCAGGCGAGCAGGCCAGCAGCCAGGCCAGTCAGCAGGCAACACAAGCCAGGCAGAATGCGGCAAGCCTGAAACAAAGCGGCGACAAGCCGAGCCATCAGGAAGTGAATAACGGCCAGAGTCCGATTGCGGCACCCCGTCTGCCGCAGGCCGGTGAGCTTGATGTGCCGAATGCCACCGGCTTGTCGACCGATGCTTCCGCCAGCGCCCAGCCATCGGCCATCGATGCCGCCAATGGCGTGAGTGAACAGGAGCAATCCGCGCTCGATGGCGCCTTGGCTGCGGTCAATCGCCTCCAGATCAATGCCGGGCTTCGGGCTCATGGCACGCCCGCCATTACCCTGCCCGGCATGGTCGGTGAGCGCGAGGCGGACACCACGACTGTGGCGGCGAGCCATGCGTCTTCGCGCCGCAGCGCCGAGTTGGGCCTGTCCGGGGTCTCCCTGGCCGGGCTGGGGAGCCCGGTGCGAGGCCCGGCCGTGGCTGTCCCCGAGACCGCCGGTTTTGCCTTCGAGCTGCTCAAGCGCGAAGACAACGACTTCATCGACTCCACCCGTCGCCAGCTGGGCAAGCTCTCGACCGACTTGCCAAGCGAGCGACTCAAGGCGGTACGCGAGGCCGTGGTACGGGTGCAGCAACAGCCATCGGAGGCGAATCTGGGGCTGTTGGAGCAAAGCCTGTCCCAGTGGCAGGCACGTGACCCCAAAGAGTTTGCCCAGCGAGGTGAGCTGGTGACGGCGCTGCGCTTCGAGGTCGCCTCCTTGCAGAGCCACACCTTCGCCTTCAGGGCCAAAGCTGCCGGTGTGTATGGTCTGGCACTGCCGCCGGAACAGACAGCCCGCTTTGAACATCAGCTGCTGTTCGACGGCATAGGCCGGATCACCGGCGCTGTGGGGGAGTTGAGTGCCACCGACATCGCCCGGGTGACCGAGCTCAGCATTCGTCCGCTCACCGACACCAACTCTAACGCCGAGCGGCAGGCGCCCCGTACCGAACATGACAGTCTGATCGCGTTTGCCCATCAGCTGAGTCAGTTCGACACGCCGCAAACCCGCTTGCTGGCCGACGAGGTCAAGGCGATCTGGTTCTCTGGCGAGGTGAATGGTCCTCGCACCATTGCCTTGTTTGAGACCGCCAGCAAGACGCTGGGCGATCAGCCGCAGCT
>NZ_CAWNYS010000536.1:0-3017 GCF_963878295.1 Aeromonas sp. HMWF014
CTTGCTCAAGGCGGTACGTGCGCTGGTGGCGAACGAACCTGATCTGGCCGCACAGGTCATTAAAGAATGGGTAACGAACAAAGATGCCTGAAGATAATAAGACCCAAGTCACTGGCAATGACATTACCGACAGCCAGCGCCAAATCCTGGATCAGATGAGCGGGATGGAGATGGCGGCTGTGCTGATGCTGAGCCTCAACGAAGAGGATGCCGCCCAGATATTCCGTCATCTCGAGCCCAAGCAGGTGCAACGGCTCGGTATGTCGATGGCCTCAATGTCTGACTTCAGTCACGATCGGGTGGCGGCGGTGCACCGTCAATTCATCGATGATATCCAGAAGTACACCAACATAGGTATCGGTAGTGAAGACTTCGTGCGCAAAGCGCTGGTGGCAGCCCTTGGCGAAGACAAAGCCAGCAACCTGGTGGATCAGATCATCCTGGGTTCCGGTGCCCGTGGTCTTGATTCCCTCAAGTGGATGGATGCCCGCCAGGTAGCCAGCATCATCCAGAACGAACACCCGCAGATCCAGACCATAGTGCTCTCCTATCTGGAACCGGAGCAGTCTGCCGAGATCCTGAGTCAGTTCCCGGAGCAGGTGCGTCTGGATCTGGTGATGCGGATCGCCAACCTCGAAGAGGTACAACCGGCAGCGTTGCAAGAGTTGAACGACATCATGGAGAAACAGTTCGCCGGCGCGGCTGGCGCCCAGGCAGCCAAGATGGGCGGCCTGAAGGCGGCGGCCAACATCATGAACTACCTGGATACCAATATCGAAGGCCAGCTGATGGACTCCATCCGCGACTCGGACGAAGAGATGAGCCAGCAGATCCAGGACTTGATGTTTGTGTTCGAAAACCTCATCGATGTGGACGACCGCGGCATTCAGACCATGCTGCGGGAAGTGCCGGGGGATCTGCTGCAGCGCGCCCTCAAGGGTTCCGACGATCAGATGCGCGAGAAGATCTTCAAGAACATGTCCAAACGGGCGGCCGAAATGCTGGCAGACGATCTGGAGGCCATGGGGCCGATCCGGGTCTCCGAAGTGGAAGCGGCTCAGAAAGAGATCCTCTCCATCGCCCGCCGTCTGGCGGATGCTGGCGAGATCATGCTGAGTGCCGGTGGCGGCGAGGAGTTCCTCTAAACCATGGACTATCAACTCTACAGTTTCGCCGTGCCACATCCGGTGCTGGCGAGGAGCGCCTCTAAAGCATGAACAACAAGCTGCGTGGCTATGTACGTCCCGATGGGGAGGATGCTCGGGTCGAGGCCTGGGGCTGGCCCGAGATGGAGGTCGAGTCCGAGGTCGAGACCAATGCCCTCGGGTTGACGCCGGACTGGTATCGGCAGGAGGCAGAGGCGCCGGTTGAGGAGCCCGCAGAGGAGCCGGTCCCCAGTATCACGGCAGAAGAGCTGGAAGCGATCCGTCAGGCCGCGTGGGACGAGGGCATGGCCGAAGGCCAGGCCGCCGGCTTTGCCAAGGGGCTGGAAGAGGGCAAGCTGGAAGGCTTGCAACAGGGTCATGCCGCCGGGCTGGAGCAGGGCAAGGAGGAGGGACTGGCCATGGGCCGCGAGTTGGTGGATCAGCAACTGGCTCACTGGCAGTCACTGGTCGATCGTCTCGCCACCCCCCTCAGCGAGCTGGATCAGGCAGTGGAGCAGCAGCTCATCGCCCTGATGCTGCAGCTGACCCGCGCCCTCATCCGGCACGAGGCAGAGACTTCCCCGCGCATACTGCTAGAGGCCCTCAAACAGGGGTTGGCTTTGCTGCCTGCCGCCGAGCAGGGGGTTACCCTGATGCTGCATCCTGATGACATAACCCGGGTCGAGCAGGCGTTCGGAGTGGAAGAGTGCGCCAAGCGTCACTGGCGGCTGCAAAGTGATCCCACCCTCTCTCCTGGCGACTTGCAGCTGGCGACCGAACTTTCCAGCATTGACCTGACGCTGTCGGGACGCATCGATCAGCTGCTGCGCAACTTTTTGCGGGACAATCACGCATAACCGGCGGCGGACAGGTGTAACCACCCGCCGCCAGCATGACCCATCTCAATATCGCATTTCAGGAGGCCAGATGAGCGGCTCGTTACTCACTCGGTTGCAAGGGTATCGGGTGCGCGATATCGCGCCCAAGCCGCCTGTCGCTGGCAAGTTGACCCGGGTGGTGGGCCTCACGCTGGAAGCCATCGGTTGCCGCGCCGCCATCGGTGCCCTCTGTCGCATCGATACCCAGGATGGGATGCTGGAGGCCGAAGTGGTGGGCTTCTCCGGCGATCGTCTGTTCCTGATGCCGAGCGAGCAGCTCAAGGGGGTGATCCCCGGTGCCAGGGTGGTGCCCATCACAGAGGAGCACGGCATCCCGGTTGGTATGAACCTGCTTGGCCGGGTCATCGACGGTATCGGCCAGCCACTCGATGGCCTCGGCCCCATTCTCTCCTCCCAGACGGTGCAGTTTGCCCAGCACCGCATCAATCCGCTCTCCCGTCGCCCTATCCATCAGCCGATGGACGTAGGGGTGCGCGCCATCAACGCCGTGCTGACGGTGGGTCAGGGCCAGCGGATGGGACTGTTCGCCGGTTCAGGCGTCGGCAAGTCGGTGCTGCTCGGGATGATGACCCGTGGCTCGGTGGCGGACGTGGTGGTGGTGGGTCTTATTGGTGAGCGGGGCCGGGAAGTCAAAGAGTTTATTGAAGATATTCTGGGGGAGGAGGGGCGTGCCCGCTCCGTGGTGGTGGCGGCCCCGGCCGATGCCTCGCCCCTGATGCGCCTTAAGGGGTGCGAAACTGCGCTCGCCATTGCCGAGTATTTTCGCGATCAGGGGCTTAACGTGCTGCTCTTGATGGACTCCCTCACCCGTTACGCCCAGGCCCAGCGTGAAATCGCGCTGGCAGTGGGCGAGCCGCCAGCGACCAAGGGGTATCCGCCCTCGGTATTTGCCAAATTACCGGCGCTGGTGGAGCGGGCGGGTAACGGCAGTGACGGCCAGGGTTCCATCACCGCTTTTTTCACCGTGCTGACC
>NZ_CAWNYS010000537.1:0-1214 GCF_963878295.1 Aeromonas sp. HMWF014
GAACTGGGCCGAGCGTTGGGCCGATATCTACCTTGGCACCGAAGAGGACAAGGTGGCTCTCGGCGAACTGAGCCTGAGCGAGCTGGCCAAAAGCACCCTGAATGATGCGGCCAACACGCAGCCGGGTGAGCACCACCTCGGCTTCAAGTACGTGGCCCCTCAGGGATTGTTCCAGCTTGCCATGCCGGCGGGGGAGGTGGAGATGATCGACACCGATACCACCATAGAGCTGCTGGCGTGCTACATAGCCCGGGAGGTGAAGAAGGCGGTGGGCGACAAGTTCGTGAAAATCGTGGCGTATGAAGGGGTGGGCAAGGGCGCCATCGCCTACGCCTGATCCCGCGTTCGTTGTCAGAATAACCAAGGCCCCGCATCTGCGGGGCCTTGTCGTTTCAGGGCAATGGAAAAACAGACTGCCTTATCAGGCGCTGAGTCGGAAGTGTTTGACCAGGCTCTCCTGCTGCTCGGCCAGGGAGTCGAGCTGCTGGCTGGTCTCGGCCACCCGCTCGATCCCCTGATAGTTGAGATCCGAGATATCCGAGATGCGGTTGAGGTTGGTGGCGATGTCGGCGCTGGTGGCCTGCTGCTGCTCGGCGGCGGAGGCGATCTGGCTCGACATGTCACTGATCAGCACCACTATCCCCTGCACCTCCTCCATGGCGTTGTTAGCGTGGGAGCTCTGGCTCACGCAGCTGTCCATCTCGCGGGAGCACTCCTGCATGACGGTGACCGCCTTGGCGACCCCCTGCTGCAGGTTTTCGATCATGGTCTGGATCTCGCTGGTGGACTGGGCGGTGCGTCCTGCCAGGCTGCGTACCTCGTCGGCCACCACCGCAAAGCCGCGGCCCTGCTCGCCGGCCCGGGCCGCCTCGATGGCGGCGTTTAGCGCCAGTAGGTTGGTCTGTTCGGCGACGCCGCGAATGACGTCGAGTATGTTGCCGATCTGGTTGCTCATGGCGCTCACATCGCCGATCACCTTGCCGGTCTGCTGCAACTTGCCCGCCAGCTGATGGGTGGTGGTGATGTTGCCGGCCATCACCTTACGACCTGTCTCTGAGGCTTTCTCCACGTCCTGCACCCGCTCCAGGGTCTGGTTGGCTGCCTGGGCCACTTCACGTACCGAGGCTTCCATCTGGGTCATGGCGGCAGCGACCGAGGCGGTTTCCTGGCGCTGTTTCTCCAGATCCACCCGCACCGATTCGGTGGTGTGGCGG
>NZ_CAWNYS010000537.1:1230-5442 GCF_963878295.1 Aeromonas sp. HMWF014
CTGCTGGATCAGCAGGTTGATCTGGCTGCCGAGCTGGCCAAACTCGTTCTTGCTGCGAAAACCGATGCGCTGGGTCATGTCGCCCTGGGTCACCTCGGTCAGCACCCGTAGCAGCTCCTTGAGCGGGCGGCGAATGGCCTTGCCCAGGGTGTAGGCCACCAGAATGGCCACCAGGATGGCGATGGCGATGCTGATCCCCTGGGTGAGTGTGCTCTGGGCCTGCACCTTGCCGGAGGCGCGTATGTTGTTGTTCATCAGCAGCTGGCTCTGGTCGGTGATCCCCTCCAGCTTGCGCTGGATGCTGACGATGAGTTTGCTGGCCTGCTTGCTCTGCTCGCGCATCCGCTCTTGCTGCTGCATCAGCGCCAGGTACTGGGAGAGCACCCCTTCGCTGGCGGTGGTATCGCGCACGAAGCCGTGCACGTAGTGGCCCATGTCATTGTCGAAGTTCTTGAGCTCTCCCTGCAGATCCTGGATGGTGCTGTTGAAGCCTTCTATCTGCATTTTGTTGCGTTTGAGCGCCCCCGCGATGGGGGCGGGTATGGTCTGGTTGAGCGCATCCATGGTGGAGAGTTCGATGGCGGAGAGTTTGGTGGTCAGGGTCTCGGACAGCATCTTGATGAAGTTGTCGTCTATGGTGACCATCATGTCCCCCAGGCTCTTCTTGAACTGGGGCAGACTGACCTGGAACTGCCCCTTGGCCTGGTTCACTTTGTGCAAGCGAATGAGCAAGGCCTGATGTTCGGCAGGCAGGGTGCCGGTCAGTTGCAGATAGTCGCTGACCAGCGTGCTCAGTGCCGCCATCTCGCCTTGCAGTTCAGGGTGAGCCGCCGCCTGCCGACTGAGGGTGGCGAGCGTCTTGTCGACCTGGGCCTTGGCCTGTTGTAGCGCGGCCACCTCGGCCTGGATCTGCTTGGGATCCTGCTCGGTCAGCACGTCGGTGAGCCACTTGTTGGCGCTGAGCAAACTGATCTGGGTTTGACTGCTGGCGATCACCAGCGGCATGGATTGCCGGGTGACCTGATCGAGCGCCTGATTGAGCTCGCGCTGGCTGCGAAAGGTGAGTACCGAGGAGGCCGCCATCACGGCCACCAGAATGGCAAAGCCTAAATAGACCCTCTGCAAGATGGAGAGGTCTGACATTGTTTGTTTCATTATTGTCCCGCTTTATATGCAAAAGTCCCTTGCCTGAATACCCCGTCCATTTGATACCCTGCTACCACCCTGGGTGAGCGACGCCATCTGACGTCTTCCGGCTATCGGTATTTTTAACAATAACTGAAGAAAATGGGACAACGGCTGTGTCAAATGTTGGCTTGTGTCACACTTGACGCCCCTTGATGACCACCTCGGGAGCAACTTGAGGTGGGTGTTGAATTTTCTTTTTCATATAAAGGAGTTATCCATGGCGCAAGAAACCATTTTCAGCAAAATCATCCGTAAAGAGATCCCCGCCGACATCCTTTATCAAGACGAGCTGGTGACCGCATTCCGGGACATCCAGCCCAAGGCCAAGACCCATATCCTGATCATTCCCAACGTATTGATCCCCACGGTCAACGACGTGGAAGCCGAGCATGAGCTGGCCCTTGGTCGCATGTTCACGGTGGCGCGCAAGCTGGCAAGCGAGGCCGGGATTGCCGAGGATGGCTATCGCCTCATCATGAACTGCAATCGCCACGGCGGGCAGGAGGTCTACCACATCCACATGCATCTGCTGGGGGGTCAATCCTTGGGGCCGCTGCTTAGCCTGTGATGCTTCGGTTTCCCCGTCTGGCTGCTCTTCTGCTGGTCAGTGCCCTGCTGGGGGGCTGCGCCTCCCACTGGCAGGACATATTCGTCTCCTATTCCGATCAGATGGCGCCGCTGCGCAACCAGCTGTTGCTGGGGCACGCCGCCGAGGCGTTGCCAGCGGTGCGCGAATCCACTCAAGGGGACGACAGCTATGTGCTGGACCGGCTCGAGCAGGGCCGCATCGCCTGGCTGGCAGGCCAGGATACGGGCAGCAAGCAGGCGTTCACCGCCGCCGACAGCCGCCTTGAGTGGGAAGACAATCAGGCCCAATACCGGCTGAGCCAGGGGTTGGGTCAGGCGGGTAGCCTGCTTACTAACGATCAGAGCATGGCTTACCTGACGCCGGATTATGAGCGCACCATGCTGCACCACTATCTGGCGCTCAATTACCTGCAGCGGGGAGATGCCGACGGCGCCCTGGTGGAGGTACGCCGGGCCAATCAGGTGCAGGAGCGGGCCCTCAAGGCACGGGCGGGGGAGCTGAACAAGGCCAGAGAGAAGGGGGCTGAAGCCACTACAGAGCGCGAGATGCGCCAGATGATGTCGCGCGGGGCTCCGGATCTTGACCGGCTGATTGGCCAGGTGAAAAACGGCTTTCAGAACGCCTATACCTTCTATTTCTCTGGCGTGCTGTATGAGGCGGCCGGGGATCTTAACGATGCCTGGGTCGACTATCAGCGTGGCTACCAGATAGCGCCGGACAACCAGAGCCTGCAGGATGCCTTGCTGCGCCTCGCCCGTTTGCGGGGCTCCGCGGACGAGATCCGCGAGACCGAGAAGAAAGTGGGTCGCAAGGCGCCGCCGCTTGCCAAGGATCAGGGGCAGCTGGTGGTGCTGTTTGAAGATGGCTTGATCCCGGCGCGGCGCGAACTGTTCCTGCCGCTGCCCATCGCCACCTCCAGTGGCGATTTTCGCACCTTTACCGTTGCCATCCCCTATTACGACAATAGAGCCAGCCAGACAGGTCCCCTTGTCGTCTCGGTTGGCAAGCGAATCGAGCAGACCAGCGAGCTGGTCAGGCTTGAAGCGCTGGCCGCCAAGGATCTGCAGGAGCGGTTGCCGGGCATGCTGACCCGTCAGGCGCTGCGGCTGGTGGCCAAGGAGCAGCTGAGGCACACCGCCGCCAAAGAGGGGGGCGATGTGGGCAATATTCTGGTCGGCATCTTCAATATCCTCTCGGAGCGGGCCGATACCCGCAGCTGGCTGACGTTGCCGGCCCTGGCGTCCAGTTGGCAGGGCATGCTGCCGGCTGGCGAGGTGCAGCTCACCCTGGGGGCGGGCGGCGCCCAGCGCCAGGTGCCACTCACCATCCACAAGGGACACACCACCCTGGTCTGGGTACAGCGCCTTGGGGCTGGCTTGACCACCCGCGTTATGCCGTTATAAGGATGGCGTGACAGATACGATAAACCGGCGTGACCTGTGGCCTGCCGACGAAGGAGATCAAGATGAAAGCATACGGTTTGGCCCTGGCGATGCTGCTGACCGGCTGCGCCACCAATACGTCCGGCGTGGCGCTCTATGGCGCGGCGGGGGCGGCACCCGTGCAGGAACAGCATCAGAACGTCAATGTGACCCTGACCGAACTGAGCCGGCGCGAGCAAAATGGCCTGCTGCAGGTCAATGTGGCTGCGGCCAGTACCCAGCGTGGCGATAACAGGCTGCAATACCTCTTCTATTGGTATGATGAGGCGGGGCAGGAGGTAGCCAGCGATGGTCGCGGCTGGACCCCTATTCAGCTCCACGGCTATCAGAGCCGCACCCTCTCAGCCCTGGCGCCGAGCCCGGCCGCCCGGGGATACCGGATTTATGTACGCGAAGTGATTGAGGAATCCTACTGATGAAAATGAATCATGCCCTGCTGATATTGACTGGCGCCCTGCTGCTCGGCGGCTGTTCCAGCACCACTGTCAGCTATGGCGACCCGACCGAAACCGAGACGGTGACAGTGGACTACGGTTCATCGGATCTGCAGGCCATCGCTGACAAGATGGCGGACTCCATGCTCGCCTCGCCGGCCACCAGCGAGATCACCGCCGGCGGTCGTCCGGTGATGTTTATGGACTCCATCCGCAACAAGACCTCGGAGCACATAGATACCGAGGCCATCACCGACACCATCCGCACCAAGTTGTTGCGGTCCGGCAAGTTCCGTTTCGTCGACATGAGCAAGGTGGCGGCGGTCAAGCAGCAGCTTGAGTACCAGCAGGGCAGCGGCATGGTGGATCCCGCCTCCATGGTGCGTCTGGGCAAGCAGACCGGGGCCCGTTACATGATCTATGGCAACCTCGCCAGCATCGTCAAGGACAATGGCAAGGTGAAGAATGTCTACTACCAGATGACCATGAACCTGATGGATCTGCAAAACGGCGAGCTGCTGTGGGCCGATCAGAAGGAGATCCGCAAACAGGCGAAGAA
>NZ_CAWNYS010000538.1:0-1014 GCF_963878295.1 Aeromonas sp. HMWF014
TCGATGAGCACAACGCTGAGCAGGTGATGGCGTTGATGATGGAGGCGGTACGTGAAACCGGTGCGGGGCTCTTGCTGGTGAGCCACAACCCCGCCTATGGCGCGCTGGCGGATAGAGTGCTGCGCCTCGAAGGGGGCCAGCTGATTGAGCTCAAGAGGCCGCACCATGTGTGACGCCAGCGGCGATCGCGAGGCTATCTCATGCTGCCACTGAAGGCGCTGCTGCGCCTTTATCGCGCGCATCCCTGGCTGCTGTTGATGAGCCTGACCGGGCTCATGCTGGGGGTCTCGCTGGTGGTGGCCATCGAGCTGCTTAACCACAGTGCCAGCACCAACTTCGTCGCCGCCCGCACCCAGCTGGCGGGGGATGCCAACTACCGGCTGGCCCCGAGCGGTGGCCTGGATGAGCAAGGTTACGTACAACTGGTGCGCAGCCAGCCGAGCCTCAATGCCATGCCGCAGCTGCATGCCTGGCTCAAAGACGAGCAGGGACGCAGTTTTCAGCTGCTGGGGATGGATCTCTTCAACCCCGGCCCCCTGCGCCAGCTGTTTGGTGAGGGCCCATCCAGCGAGCCCGCCTTCTCCTTAAGCCGCGCCGACAGCGTCTGGCTGTCAGCCCCCGAAGCAGATCGCCTTGGCTGGCAGCCGGGCCAGTCCCGCACCTTTGTGCTGGGCGGCGGTGGCAAGGGTGATCGCCCACTGACCCTGACCCTGGCGGGCACCTTCGAACCCGGCGCCGTGCCCATGGAGCGGCTGCTGGTGACCGACATCGGCCTCGCCCAGCCTCTGCTTGGCAAAGAAGGCCGGCTCGATCGCATCATCTTCAAGCTAAGTGACGCCGAGGCCCGCGCCCTGCAAGCCCTGCTGCAAGCTAACCTCCCCCATCAGCCGCTGTGGCTCGAGCCTATCAGCCCGGCACTCGATGCCAGCCAGCTCGGCGATGCCCTGGCGCTCAACCTCACCGCCCTCTCCCTGCTCGCCATGGCGGTGGGACTGTTTCTGGTGTTCAACGCCC
>NZ_CAWNYS010000538.1:1024-1684 GCF_963878295.1 Aeromonas sp. HMWF014
CCAGCTGGCCCAGCTCATCATTCTGGGGCTGCCGCCGAGCAGGCTGCTGCGCTGGCTGGTGCTGGAGCTGCTGATCCTCGCCACCCTGGGCACCTTGCTCGGGTTGGTGCTTGGTAGCCTGTTAGCCCTGACGCTGATGGGGCAACTGACCCAGGCGCTGGCCGACCTTTATGGCCCCAATCCCATCGATCTGCTGCGTCTCTCCCCTCTGGGCCTGCTCAAGGCGCTGGTGATAGGCCTGCTGGGGACCCTTGCCGCCAACCTGCCCGGCTGGTGGCAGCTGCTGCGCCAATCGCCCCTTGCACTGCGCGAAGGCAACAGCCGCCCGCCGCGACATATCTGGCGTCGGCGGGGGCTTGCCATCACCATACTGCTGCTCTGCGCACTGTGCCTCTGGCTGCCACAAACCGGCCTGCCGGGGGCCCTCTTCGTGGCCGGAGGCTGGCTGCTGGCCATGGCGCTCTGGCTGCCCGACGCCTTGCGCTGGCTGCTGGGACGACTGCGCCGCGCCATGGGGGCGCCGGATCGCCACTACCTCTTGACCGCCCGACTCGGGGTGGCCGAGACCCAATACCATCTGGATCGCACCGCCATCGCCGTGATGGCGCTGCAACTGGCCATCGCCGCGGCCATCGGCATAGGGGTCATGGTGTCGAGCTT
>NZ_CAWNYS010000539.1:0-1650 GCF_963878295.1 Aeromonas sp. HMWF014
ATTATAAATGTATTCGTATGTACTCGGGATCTGTTATGAAAAGCCACACTTACACAATGACTATATTCTTATCCATTTTTTTCATTTTCCCAGGAAATGTGTACCCCTCATCAGAAAAACCTACAACAATTATATTAGGTGTAGAAGATGACTGGGCTCCCTACTGTTTCTTAAATAAAGAAACTGGACATCTTGACGGTTTTACACCCATTGTAGTTCGTGAAGCTTTTAAAAAAGTAGGCATTAACACTGAGTATAAAGTAATTCCATTTTCACGCTGCATGTATCTAGCACTTACTGATGTTATTTCCGGTTGCTTTAATGCTGCCATAACAAGAGACAACAAAAATAAATATGTGTGGCCAAAAACGCCACTTGTAAACGAACCGCTAGGGGTTTTTTCATTGACGTCAAAGAGTAGAAGTTATGATGCATCAGGACAAGTTGGGGTGTATGAATTGCTATCAGGTAACAGGGTTGGCGCTACACTGGGTTATTCATACCCAACTGAAATACTTGAAAATTCTGAAATCACTTTCGAGAAAGTAAAGTCTGACAGTGTGCAACTCGATATGCTTTTGCGAAACAGAATAGACTTTGCCTTACTGGGAAAGGGTTCTGGTTATTATCTTGCAAGTAAGAAAAATATTAGAAATCAAGTTGTAGATGTTTTTACCATTTCTACTGATGGTGATTTTTATATCGCATTATCAAAAGCAACTGGCAACGGAGAGTACCTTAGCAATATGTTTGACAAAGGCATGCTTGAATTAATTAAATCTGGTGAGTACAATGAATTAAAATCCCAACTAGAGCAACATTTAAATATGAACACTGGCGATATATCAGGTATGCAGGTGGATGCCAACATAATGACTAAATAATAGATGAAATGAATTGACTGATGACGATATTACTTCCCATATCAGCCATCAAGCCATCCCCCCCAACCCTGAGCGATATCGGTAATACCTTGGTATTGTGGACATTCTCTGCAATTGGGTGTCAAATGGAATAGGTTTTGGTTATATAAATACCACATTGCTTTTCGGATCTCTAATAGCCCCAACCATGCTCGCTCATTACAAGTGCAACATCATGTACAGGACCTTAAGAAAATGCGTCAATGAAAATCCCTTCCAAGGTCATGTTTTTTATTTATTTTCTCTGCTTTGTTCGGCGAACATTTTTTGACAGAAAATCTACAACCCACTCCAACCTTTCCCTTATTTCACTGATGGCTCGGTGCGCTACCGCTTCCAATATCGACAGCCACCACGTCACTCGTCACTTCAACACCAGCGACAGCAGACTAGCCCACACCAGCCCCTCGGCGAGCGCTTTCTGCCCTGTAAAAAAACCCTTGAGCCGGTTGTACGATTTCCACTCCTTGAATATCGAATTCGGTGATCACCTAAACGGTCACCTCTAATCAGGTGGCCAAATTCACTATGCCACTACAACCTGCTGGGTGTATCAGGGCAAGAGCGTGAACATTTTGTTAATTTTCACCCAATTTGTTGAGGCCAGCATTGAGTACCTTTTCCAGGTATTCACTGCTCATTCCTGCAATCTTTTGCTTCCGTCTGACGCTCGCTTTGCGTGAAGTTTCAGCCCTGAGCATGTTCAGCCCCATGTGCCGGATGCACG
>NZ_CAWNYS010000540.1:0-3473 GCF_963878295.1 Aeromonas sp. HMWF014
CATTGGCGAGCATAATTCAGGCTCCCATGGGAGCCTGAATTATTCGCAAAGGGGGCATAAATGTCGGGGGATCAGTAACACCACTCGAAGCCGATGGCGTAATTGGCGGCGCCATAGCCCGGGATCTCGTTGCTGGAGAGCAGTGCCTTGAAGGTGAACTGCGGGCTGAGGGGCATGCCGAGCCCCATGCCGATGGCGACCTCATCATTGGTGTTGCCAATCATGTCGGCCCGGATCATGCGATAGAGCGACATGTCCTGGCTCATGTGCACATAGCTCTGGGAGGCGCGATTGTAGAGCTGACCAAACACCTCCAGCTGAAAACCGGCCTGGGGGGTGATGGCCAGCGGCACGCCGACAAAGTTGTAGAGATCGGATCGGTTGAAATAGCTGTTGGTGATCTGGGGAGTGAAGTCGGTCTGCAGATAGAGGCGGCTGAAGTTGCTCTCGATCAGCTCATAAGTTTGCTGCGGCAGTTGCAGCAAATAGTCGGGCACATCAAAACGCACGCCTGCCATGCAGGCCGAAGGCAGCAGGGAGCAGACGAGCAAGCCGAAACCGGATAATCCTGAACGCATCAGACGAGGCATCCCCAAGGGTCGATAGTCAAAGGCCGTTAATCCAATATTAGCGCACAAATAATTGAAACTTCAGGAGTCTTAGCTCCCCTTCCCATTATGTCTTGGGCGAGGGGAACAGACCGATATTTAACTGTGAAGCCGATCACATCTCACAGATCTTCGAGGTAGTGATAGAGGCTCTTGAGAATCGCAAAGTTCCGCTCATTACCCTGATTCTGCTCGGCCAGTGCCTCGAGGCGAGGAGCGTAGTCCGGCAGGCGGCGGCTGAAGTAGTCGCTGCAGTGCAGGCGCCATCGCTTCTGCTCCGCCTCGCTCAGGGTGTGCGGCCAGTTGCGGGCGCGGTAGCGGAACAGCATCTGGGGCAAACGCGCGTCTGTGAAGGCAAATTCCCGCTCCCCTAACAGTTCGGCCGGGGTGGCACGCACCAGATCCATAGTGGCCTTGTCGCCGTGGCCGAAGAAACCGGCGTAGAGCTGGGTATCCGGATCCGAGTCATTGTTGCCCGCGAATTCCTGATTGAACACCTCCACCAGTTTTTCCCGCACCTCGGGATGAGCTCGCAGCAGATCCAGGCTCTTGCGGCACTGCTCCCGGTCGATGCCAAGCTCGTCGGCGCGCTCGGCGGTCAGGGTGGCCGCTGGCGCCAGCACCGGGCACTTGTTGATGTGCACCAGCTTGACCGGAATGGCCGCCAGATCTCCCAGCTCATCCTTGCGGGTATAGAGCCGCTCGCGGATCTCGTCGCTGGAGAGCGCGATGAGCGGGGTCGGATCACGGGTCAAATCCACCATGATCACCGCATTCTGGTTACTGGGGTGCCAGGCGAGCGGCGACACCCAGCTCACGCACCCCTGCCAGGGGGAGAACATGCCGGAGACATGGGTCAGTGGCTTCATAGTCACCACGTCGATCAGTGCTTTAACCTTGTTCTTGTTGCGAAGGTCAAACAGATAGTTAAACAACTTGGGCTGGGCCTTTTTCACCAGCTTGGCCATCTCTATGGTAGCCAGCACATCGGAGAGCGCATCGTGGGCATTGGCGTGAGCCACGCCGTTGGCCACCGTCAGCTTCTCCAGCCTGAAACTCGGTTTGCCCTCCTCGTCAAATGCCCACTCGATCCCCTCCGGGCGCAGGGCATAGCAGGCCCGCAGCATGTCGAGTATGTCCCAGCGGGAGTTGCCGTTTTGCCAACTGTAGGCGTAGGGGTCATAGAAGTTGCGATAGAGGGTGTAGCGCGTTACCTCGTCATCGAAGCGGATGCTGTTGTAGCCCAGCACGCAGGTATTCGGGGTGGCAAACTGTTCGTGGATCTGGCGGATGAAATCCGCCTCGCACAGTCCGTCTTTCATCGCCTTTTGCGGCGTGATGCCAGTGATCAGGCAGGCTTCCGGATCCGGCAAATAATCTGCCGGCGGCTTGCAATAGATGACCAGTGGCTCGCCGATGAGGTTGAAATCTGCATCGGTACGAATGCCGGCGAACTGCGCCGGCCTGTCCTTCGCCGGGCTGATGCCGAAGGTCTCGTAATCGTGGAAGTAGAAGGTGGGCTCAATGCCGGATTGTGCTGTTTTGCTCATAAGTTCCGAGATGGGTGTCTGATGCGGTGGTGCCACGCACCTGAGTGGGCGGTGCCATGCACCACGATTACCTGCATGGTAAACCATAGCGCAGGCCGAGCGAAGGGCAGACAGCCCGGCTGCTGGTTTATTGGACAGGCAAGGGATGATGAGGTAGCAAGAGTCGTCTGGCAGGTATGTGGAATAGAGAAGGAAGCAGCCCCGCTGGCGGGGCTGCTGTCATGGTGGTGGCTGCTGGCTGATTAAGGGATCAGCGGCAGATCTTGTAATAGACCTCGTTCCACTGGAGTGTCTGCTTGAGCTCCGGGATCCGGGTGTGCTCGTCGATCTCCACGAACTCTATGCCCATGATGTCGGCGAAGGTGCGCAGCTGCTCGATCTCCACCGACTGGGTGAACACCGAGTGGTGGGCGGCGCCCGCCAGGATCCAGGCCTCGGCGCTGGTTTGAAGGTCCGGCATGGGCTTCCACAGGGCGCTTGCCACCGGTAATTTCGGCATGGCCTCTGGCAAGTCCACCACCTCCAGCTGATTGACCACCAGCCGGAAGCGGTTGCCCAGATCGATGAGGCTGGCATTGACCGCCTTGCCGGCAGGCACCGCGAATAGCAGTCGGGCCGGGTCGGCCTTCTTGCCTATCCCCAGGTGTTGGACGTCCAGCACGGGTTTACTTGCGGCGATAGAGGGGCACACCTCCAGCATGTGGGCACCCAGCACCAGGTTGTTGCCCGCCTCCAGGTGGTAGGTGTAGTCCTCCATGAAGGAGGTGCCGCCCGCAAGGCCTGTTCCCATCACCTTGAGGGTGCGCAGCAGGGCCGCCGTCTTCCAGTCCCCTTCGGCCCCGAAGCCGAAGCCTTGCTGCATCAGGCGCTGGCAGGCCATCCCAGGCAGCTGGTGCAGGCCATGGAGATCCTCGAAGGTGGTGGTGAAGGCGCCAAAGCCGCCCTCGGTGAGAAATTTTTTCATCCCCAGCTCCTGGCGCGCGGCTTCATAGAGGGACGCGCGCAGTGGCCCGCCGGCCTGCACCGCTTCGGTCAGGGTATAGGTCTGTTCGTACTCGGCCAGCAGCGCGTCGATATTGGCGGCGGGCACGGTGTCGATGACCTTCACCAGATCGCCAACCGGGTGATAGTTCACCTGATAGCCGAACTGGATCTGGGCTTCAATCTTGTCGCCCTCGGTGACGGCCACGTTACGCATGTTGTCGCCAAAGCGGGCGATTTTCATGTGGCGGCTGTCGTGAATGGCGGCGGCGATGCGCATCCAGTTGCCGATCTTGCTCCTTGCTTCCTCATCCTGCCAGTGGCCCACCACCAC
>NZ_CAWNYS010000540.1:3483-9269 GCF_963878295.1 Aeromonas sp. HMWF014
CGGCAGCCGCAGGCGGGCGCCCATGAAACCGAACTCGCGCCCGCCATGGGCGGTCTGGTTCAGGTTCATGAAGTCCATGTCGATCTCGCGCCAGGGCAGGTCGCGGTTGAACTGGGTGTGAAATTGCAGCAGAGGCTTTTGCAGCTGACTCAGGGCCGGGATCCACATTTTGGCGGGGGAGAAGGTATGCATCCACACCATGAGCCCCACGCAGCGCTCGTCATGGTTGGCATCCCGGGCAACCGCGCTTATCTCATCGAGTGTGGTGCCTGTGGGCTTGAGCACTATCTTGATGGGCAGCCCAGCCCCCTCGTTGAGCTGGCTGGTCATGGTATGGGCATGATCGGCCACCTGCTTCAATGTGGTCGCGCCATACAGGTGCTGGCTGCCGACCAGAAACCACACTTCCAGCTGTTTCATCAATTCCATGATCTTGTCCTCTTTATTGATCAAGTTTCGGTCTGGCCGTAATAGGCGTGTTTGCCATGTTTGCGCTGGTAGTGTTTTTCCAGCAGGTAGTCTGGCAGAGCGTGAGCCTGCGGGTTTATCTGGCCGGTGAGCCACGCCATGCGCGCCACCTCTTCCAGTACCACGGCGTTGTGCACCGCCTCATCCGCATCCTTGCCCCAGCTGAAGGGGCCGTGATTGGCCACCAGCACCCCCGGCATGGTGAGAATGGGGATCCGTTGCAAGGTCTCGACGATGAGGTGACCGGTCTGTCCCTCGTAATCCTCCTCTACCTCCTTTGGGGTGAGCAGGCGGGAGCAGGGGATCTCGCCATTGAAATAGTCGGCCTGGGTGGTGCCAAAGATAGGGATAGAGCGGCATGCCTGGGCCCAGGCGGTGGCGTGGGTGGAGTGGGTATGTACCACGCCGCCAAGCGCGGGATAGGTGCGATAGAGCACCAGGTGGGTGGCGGTGTCGGAGGAGGGGCGCAGCGCCCCCTCCACCTGCTTGCCTGCGAGATCCAGCACCACCAGATCCTCCAGCCGCATCCGCTCGTAGCTGACGCCGCTCGGCTTTATCACCACCAGACCCCGTTCCCGGTCGATACCGCTCACGTTACCCCAGGTGAAGGTCACCAGACCGTGGCGCGGCAAGTCCAGGTTGGCGGACAGCACCTGCTCCTTGAGAGCTTGAAGGTTCATGCCTGTACCCCGCGGTTGTAGAGGGGCTCGGCGGCGGCGCCCCAGGCGAGGTAGCGCTGGTAGAGCCGCTCATACTCGGCGACCCGCACCGGATCCGGCTGGTGGGTGCGCTCCACGGCGCTCGCCATGTGGCGCTGAGCCTCGGCCACATCGCCATGGATCCCGGCCGCCACGGCGGCGAAGATGGCCGCCCCCAGGGCGCAGCACTGATCCGAGGCCACCACCTGGATGGGTCTGTTCATCACGTCGGCGCAGGTTTGCATCACTGTTGTTGATTTGCGGGCGATGCCGCCCAGGGCGATCACCTGTTCCACCGGCACCTGCTGGCGGGTCAAACACTCCATGATGCTGCGAGCCCCGAAGGCGGTGGAGGCCACCAGAGCGCCGAACAAGTCGGGCGCATCCGTGCCGAGGTTGAGCCCGGTAAGGGTGCCCTGCAGGCGCTGGTTGGCATACGGGGTACGGCGGCCGTTGAACCAGTCGAGCACCACTGGCAGGTGGGCCAGATCGCGTTGCTGCTCCCAAGCGGCGGCGAGGCTCGGCAACAGTTCCCGCTTGTGGGCTTCGATGGCGGTGTGAAGTTCGGGGGACTGGGCGGCGAGCCGGTCGAGCGGCCAGCTCAGTTGGCGCTGATACCAGGCGTAGATATCGCCAAACGCCGACTGTCCCGCCTCCAGCCCCACCATGCCTGGTACCACGCTGCCGCTCACCTGGCCGCAGATCCCTGTGATCGTGCGCCCGCCTATGGTGGCCTCATCGGCGATCAGGATGTCGCAGGTGGAGGTGCCGATCACCTTGACCAGGGTATTGTGGCCGGCCCCGGCCCCCACCGCACCCATGTGGCAATCAAAGGCGCCGCCGGCGATCACCACCTCGCAGGAGAGATGCAGCCGCTTGGCCCACTCTGGGGTCAGGGTGCCGACCGGCAGATCAGCAGTCCAGCTGTCGGTAAAGAGCGGGCAGTCGAGATCTTCGGTCAGCAGCGGATCCAGCGCGTTGAGAAAATCGGCGGGAGGCAGGCCGCCCCAGCTCGGGTGCCAGAGGGACTTGTGGCCGGCGGAGCAGCGCCCGCGCCTGATGTCGGCCGGGGCCTGGGTGCCGCTCAGGATGGCGGGCACCCAGTCGCACAGTTCGACCCAGTTGCAGGCCGCGGCGCGCACCGCCGCATCGCTGCGGGAGACGTGCAGGATTTTGGCCCAGAACCACTCGGATGAGTAGATGCCGCCTATGTAGCGACTGTAGTCGGGGAACTGGCCGCCGTGGCAGAGCGCCGTGATGGCCTCAGCCTCTTCGATGGCGGTGTGATCCTTCCACAGCACAAACATGGCGTTGGGATTGTCGGCAAACTCGGGGCGCAGGGCCAGCACTTGCCCCTTCTCATCGATGGGGGCGGGTGTCGAGCCCGTGCTGTCCACCCCGATACCGCGCACGGCGGCGCGCTGGATGGGGGTGAGCTGGCTCACCACCTGCACCACCGCCTGCTCCATGGATTCCAGATAGTCGAGAGGGTGGTGGCGGAACTGGTTGTTGACCGGCTGACAGTAGTGGCCGGCCTGCCAGCGTGGGTAATAGACGACATGGGTTGCCAGCTCGGCGCCGTCCTGACAGCGCACGGCGAGTGCCCTGACCGAATCGCTGCCAAAATCGAGTCCGATGACGATGTACTCGGACCTGGGGTGCTCAGACATAGGTGCTCCTGACCATCAATGAGGGGGACTGGGGAGGAACCATAGGAGATGGACTGGACGGGCGGTTAGCCATTGGCTGCTGGAAATATGGATTTAAACGCTATCAACGCAAGATGGTGATGGCTGTCCAGGATCCTTTATATGACTTTTTTGCTGAAAATATAGACAAAATGGCTGCAATTTTATGGCGTGATCCTGCTCTCCATTTTTTAGTGAGAAAACGTTTACAACTTGGTTTGTTCATCTAGCAATAACAATAACGTCATGTTTGAACATGTTTTTATGTGGCGGCTGATTGAGTTGTACGAACGGCCGCACTTCGTTGGTACATGGATTGATAGAACACTTGGAGACATTCACATGAACAAAATCGTTAAAGGCATGATTGCTATGGGGTTTGCCTTTGGTATGGCAAATTCTGCTTTTTCGGCCGAGGCGCTGAAGCTGGGTTACCTGGTCAAGCAGCCGGAGGAGCCCTGGTTCCAGACCGAATGGAACTTCGCCGACAAGGCCGGCAAGGATCTCGGTTTCGAGGTGATCAAGATAGCGGTACCCGATGGCGAGAAGACGCTCAATGCCATCGACAGCCTGGCGGCCAACGGCGCCAAGGGCTTTGTCATCTGTACCCCTGACCCCAAGCTCGGGGCCGCCATCATGGCCAAGGCCAACAGCATGGGTCTGAAGGTCATCACTGTGGATGACCAATTCGTTAACGCCAAGGGCCAGCCCATGGAGCAGGTGCCGCTGGTGATGATGGCCGCCACCAAGATTGGCGAGCGCCAGGGTCAGGAGCTCTACAAGGAGATGCAAAAACGCCAGTGGGATGTGAAGGCGACCGGGGTACTGGCCATCACGGCCGATGAGTTGGATACCGCCCGTCGTCGGGTCGAGGGTTCTTTGAGTGCGCTCAAGGTCGCCGGCTTCCCCGATGCCCAGATCTACCGTTCACCGACCAAGGCCAACGACATTCCGGGGGCACTGGATGCCGCCAACTCCATGCTGGTGCAGCACCCCGAGGTGAAGAACTGGCTCATCGTCGGCATGAATGACAATACAGTGCTCGGCGGCGTGCGCGCCACCGAAGGGCAGAGCTTCAAGGCCGCGAATGTCATTGGCATCGGCATCAACGGGGTGGATGCGGTGAACGAGCTCTCCAAGTCCAGCGCCACCGGTTTCCTCGGCTCCCTGCTGCCCAGCCCGGATGTGCACGGCTACAAGAGTATCCAGATGCTGCATGACTGGGTCGTCAATGGCGCAGAGCCAGCCAACTTCACCGAAGTGACCGACGTTGTGCTCATCACCCGCGACAACTTCAAGGTCGAGCTGCAGAAAAAAGGTCTGTGACAGGCGCGGTCTAACCTCTGACATCGATACCGGCATGGCGCAGAACCGCCCATGCCTGTGATCTGGAGTAAACACATGGATCAGTCAGTTCCTTATCTGGAGTTTTGCGGCATCAGCAAGGAGTTTCCCGGCGTCAAGGCGCTGCAAAACGTCTCCTTCTCCTGCCAGCAGGGCTCGGTGCATGCCCTGATGGGAGAGAACGGCGCGGGCAAGTCGACCCTGCTCAAGATCCTGAGCGGCTTTCAGGCGCCCACCACCGGGGTGGTGAAGCTGGCCGGTCAGGAGCGGGTATTCCAGAGCACGGTCGATGCGCTGGAGAGCGGGATCGCCATTATCTATCAGGAGTTGCATCTGGTGCCCGAGATGAGCGTGGCCGAGAACATTTACCTCGGCCAGCTGCCCACCCGGCATGGCGTCATCGATCGGGAGAAGCTCTATCAGGATGCGGTCAGGCAGCTGGCGCGCCTCGGCATGGATGTGTCGCCCGAGACGCCGCTCAAGTACCTGTCGCTCGGTCAATGGCAAATGGTGGAGATTGCCAAGGCCCTGACCCGGGATGCCCGGATCATCGCCTTTGACGAGCCGACCAGCAGCCTCTCATCCCGCGAAATAGATCAGCTGTTTCGGGTCATTCGCCAGCTACGGGACGAGGGTAAGGTGATCCTCTACGTCTCCCACCGCATGGACGAGATCTTCGCCCTGTGCGATGCCATCACGGTATTCAAGGATGGCCAGTTCGTACGCACCTTCGCCTCCATGGCCGAGGTCAGCCGGGATCTGCTGGTCAAGACCATGGTGGGGCGCGAGCTGACCGATATCTACGGTTACAGCCCAAGAGCGCTTGGGGAAGTGGGCCTGCGGGTGGAAAACCTGATGGGGCCCGGCCTGCAGACACCCATCTCGTTTGAGGTCAAGCGAGGGGAGATCCTTGGCATTTTCGGGCTGGTGGGGGCCGGTCGCAGCGAGCTGATGAAGCTCATCTTTGGTGCCGACAAGCTGGTCTCTGGCGAGATCTCGGTGTTTGGCAAACCTGTGCCCATTCGCAACCCCATTGATGCCATTCACTGCGGCATCATGCTCTGTACCGAGGACAGAAAAGCCCTCGGTATTATCCCCATTCACTCGGTGCAGGAGAACATCAACATCAGCGCCCGGCGCCACAAGGCGTGGTGGGGCTTCTGGATTAACCAAACATGGGAAGACGAAAACGCCCGGCTGCGGATCCGCGACATGCGGGTCAAAACCCCGTCCCCCTATCAGGCCATCATGCACCTCTCCGGCGGCAACCAGCAGAAGGCCATTCTGGGGCGCTGGCTCTCCGAAGACATGAAGGTCATTTTGCTCGACGAGCCGACCCGTGGCATCGACGTCGGGGCAAAAAACGAGATTTACAACGTGATTTACGATCTGGCCAAGGTGGGTATCGCCGTGGTGGTGGTATCAAGCGAGCTGCCGGAGGTGCTGGGCATCGCGGATCGGATCATCGTCATGCGGGAGGGGGAGATCGCTGGCGAGCTTTCCCACGATGAGGCCGACGAGGTCAAGGCGCTCAATCTGGCCATGCCGGCCCGTTGAGCCGCTGACTGCAACGAGATAGCACCCGGAA
>NZ_CAWNYS010000541.1:0-2834 GCF_963878295.1 Aeromonas sp. HMWF014
CCACACCAGCTGACGCGGCGCCAGGTAGTCATCGATGAAGAGCTTGATGAGCAGAGGGCCCGCCACTTCGGCACCGGTGGCCAACAGCAGGCAGATCCCGGCCTGAATCAACCAGCGGGGATAACGGGCACAGTAAGCCAGCAGACGTTTAATCGTTGGATTCACTGGCGCCCCCCACATCTTGTTCCAGACGTAAATAACGGGTTCAGCAAGACCACCAGCCGCCGTTTCATGGTCAGGTTCACAGACTCTCCTCCACGTCTTGTTCCAGCCGCTGATAGCGAACCATGTCTGCGTACCAGCCGTTGTGAGCCATCAGGACGCCGTGACGGCCCCGCTCGCTGACGCGCCCCTGCTCCAGCACCAGGATCTCGTCAGCCTGCTCCACCGCCGTCATACGGTGACTGACCAGGATCAAGGTGCGTCTGTGAGCCTTGAGCGCTTGCAAGATCTGCAGCTCGGTATGGGCATCGACCGCCGACAGGGCATCGTCCAGCACCAGGATCGGCCCCTCCAGCAGCAGGGCGCGGGCAATGGCGAGCCGCTGCTTCTGGCCGCCGGAGAGGGTCACCCCCTTCTCCCCCACGTCGGTCTCATAGCCCCTGGGGAAGCGGCGGATGTCATCGTGCACGCAGGCGATGCGCGCCACCCGCTCTATCTCCTCAGCGCTGGCATCGGGCCTGCCAAGGGCGATGTTGGCGGCGATGGTGGTGGAGAACAAAAACGGCTCCTGCGGCACATAGGCAAACTGGTCACGCAGCTCGCCAAGGGCCAGCTGCGCGATGGGCACGGCGCCCATGGTGAGCTCGCCGGCAGTGGGGTTGGCAAGGCGCATCAGCAACTTAAGCAAGGCGCTCTTGCCCGCCCCCGTGCGACCAACCACCCCCAGCATGCCGCCACGGTGCAGGGTGAAATCGATATCCTGCAGCAAGGTGCGCTGCTCCAGCTGGTAGCTCACCCCCTTGGCCTTGAGCGGAAAAGCAGAGGTAAACGTGGCCGGCTGGGCAGGCTCTTCAATATCGCTGCGCTCGGCCAACAGGCTCTCGATGCGGGAGTAAGCAGCACTGCCCCGCTCTATGATGTTGAACAACCAGGCGATGGCAAACATGGGCCAGATGAGCTGACCCAGATACATGGTGAAACTGGTGAGCTCCCCCAGAGTCAGCTCGTCACGCACCACCAGCACGCTGCCACCGGCAACGGCGAGAAAATAGGAGCAACCGATACAGAGATAGATGACGGGGTCGAACTTGGCATCGATGCGGGCCACCGCCATGTTGCACGCCCCCGCTTGCCGGGTCAGCTCGGAAAAACCCTTGTCCTCCAGAGATTCAACCGCATAGGACTTGAGTACACGCACGCCAGAGAGCGCCTCTTGGGTCTTATTGTTAAGGCGGGAAAAGGCCCCCTGCGCCGCCTTGAACTCCTTGTAGATCTGGGTGCCAAAGCGGTTCATGAAAAACGCCATCACGGGCAGGGGCAGCAGGGAGAGCAGCGTCAACTGCCAGGAGTACTGGCTGCACATGATGGAGAGCACCAGCGCCCCGACTATGATGGAGTCCACCAGAGTCAACACCCCTTCCCCGGCCGTCATCTCCACCGCCTGAATATCGTTGGTGGCGTGAGCCATCAGATCGCCGGTGCGGTGACGCTGGTAAAAATCGGGGCTCATACGGGTGAAGTGGCTGAACAGGCGGTTGCGCAGCACATAGGCCAGCCGGTAAGAGGCGCCAAACAACATGACCCGCCCCACGTAGCGCAGCAGATAGATGAGCAGACCCAGTACAAACAGCCCCGCCAGATAGCGTATCAGGGTGTCGTTGTCGAGAGAGCCCTTGGCGATGCCATCCACTACCCAGCCCACCACCCTCGGGGGGATCACGGTCAACACGGCCACCATCATCAACAAGGAAATGGCGACCAGATAACGCCGCCACTGCTCCTTGAAGAACCAGCCCAGCCTTGAGAATACGCTCACGTAGATATCCTTTGTCGCGATAAGCCAGAGGCTGCCGCCCGTCACGGGAACACGCAATGCAATCGCCCCCAGAAGGGGGCGATACGAGAGGGTCATGATAGCCTGAAGTGGCTGGCTTGAGAATAATTGCTATTTATCCCGTTACGATAAGCGATCATCTCGCTGTTCAAAGGGACTGTATGGCGTTTCCTGCTGCTCACCGGTCAGCAAGAAGTGAGACACCTCATCCCGGGTCAAGCTGAATACACGCTGCAATTGCTCCAGATCCGGCTCGGTCAGCTCTTCCTGCTGACGCAGGCGCCACTCCAGCTCCCCCGCCATGATCTGCAAGCGGGAGGCCGAAATATTGGCCGACACCCCCTTCAGGGTATGCAGCAACCGGCAGGCGATATCTGGCTGCTGACGGCGCAGGGCGGAACGGATCTCCCACAGATCATCCTTGTGCTCGGACATGAACAGCTTGAACAGGATTTGCAGTGCCTCCTTATCCTGCTCCAGCCGTTTGAGGGCATCTTCCAGATCCAGCACCCCCATCAGATCCGGCGGCTTCACCTCCAGCGGGACCCGGCATTCGCCGCTGGCACTCTTCACCCACTGCAGCAGGTTGTTGTAGAGATCCAGCTTGCTGACCGGTTTGGTGACATAGCCGTTCATGCCGACCCCAAGACAACGCTCCCGATCACCGGGCATGGCGCTGGCGGTGAGCGCTATGATGGGGACGTCGTGCTTGTCCACCATCTTGCGGATCTGGCGGGTCGCATCCAGGCCATCGAGCACCGGCATCTGCAAGTCCATCAGGATCACGTCAAATAGCTGCTCGGAGACCCGCTCGACCGCCTCACGGCCGTTGCTGACC
>NZ_CAWNYS010000541.1:2844-13305 GCF_963878295.1 Aeromonas sp. HMWF014
CCACCCGGCGCAAGTATTCGATGATGAGCTGCTGATTGACCCTGTTGTCCTCCGCCAGCAAGACCCTGACGCCTTGCAGCAGCTCACGGAAGTGTTGCTGATCGCCCTGGGCTTCGGCCTGGCGGATCTGCTGATCGTGGGAGCTGCCATTGAGCAGCTCATCCACCTTGGCCAGCAGGGCATTCTCTGTCATGGGTTTGGACAGGAAGTGGGTCAGCCCCATGCTCTCCATACGCCCGTGCAGTCCCTCTTTGGCCCAGGCGCTGGTCATCAGGATGGGCAAGCGCCTCCACTGACTGTGCTGGTACATCTCGAGGGCCAGATCCAGGCCATCCTCCTGCCCCATACGCCAGTCCAGGATGGCCAGCCGTATGTTCTGGCCCTCCTCGCGCAGCACCTGACGAGCCCGGGAGAGGCTGTTGACCGCCTCCACCCGGACACCGGCACGACCGAGAATGTCCTTGGCAAGATCCAGCACCAGTTCATTGTCATCCATCACCAGAATGAGCGGTTGATGCTCGAAGAAGACCCGACGACCAGACACCCCATAGACGGCCTTGGTCATGGGGATCTCGAACTGGAACACAGAGCCTGTGCCCGGCTTGCTCTGTACTGTGATCCGCCCCCCCATCAGCTCGACTAGCCGCTGGGAGATGTTGAGACCAAGGCCGGATCCCCCATATTTGCGGGTGTTCCCCGCCTCCAGCTGGGTGAAAGGCTGGAACAGCTGGGCCTGCTTCTCCTCGGCGATGCCGATCCCGGTATCCCGCACGCTGAAACGCACCCGCATGGGATGCTGGTTGACCAGGGTGATGGCCACTTCCACCTCGCCCCGCTCGGTAAACTTGATGGCATTGTTGACCAGATTGACCAGCACCTGACCAAGTCGCAGCGGATCGCCGCGCAGGAAATCGGGCACGGCCTGTGACTTGTTGATGATGACCTCGATCTGCTTGCGCTCGGCCAGATCGGCAAACATGCCGGCGAGCGAATCTATCTGCTCGCTGAGATCAAAGTCGATCTCTTCCAGAGTCAGCTTGCCGGACTCGACCTTGGTCAGATCCAGAATGTCATTGATAAGCAGCAGCAAGGTATCTGACGAAGACTTGATCTTGCTGAGATAATCCCGCTGCTGCTGATCCAGCTCGGTCTGCAGCGCCAGCGAACTGAAGCCTATGATGGCGTTCATGGGGGTGCGGATCTCGTGGCTCATGTTGGCCAGAAAATCACTTTTCGCCTGGGCCAGCAAGCCGGTCTGACGCGACAGATCGCTCAGCTTCTGATTGCGACGCCACAGAGTGACTGCCACCAGCGCGAAACAGAGCATGGCCCCCCCCAGCACGATCAGATAGAAACGGCTCTTGAGGGAGGAGGCCTGATCCATCTTGCTCTGCTTCCAGACCGACAACCCATCAAGCTCATGCATGTCGATAACCTGGTTGCGCAGCACGTGGTAGTCCACCACCTGGTGGCTGACATCTTCGCTCAACTGGGCAAGACCTGCCACCTCGGGAAGGGAAGGATAGGCCGTCTTGAGCCGTTGTTGCAGCTTTTCCAGCTGCTCCTGCTCGCCCTTGTCCCAGCTGCGCTTGAGGTAGCGACTGAGCTGTGCCAGCTCGGTCAGATCTATGGCCAAAGGAGCATCTGCTGGCAGGGTCGCCAGCAAGGCGTTGAGCTGTTTTTGAAACGGCTGCTCTATGTACTCGATGGCCATCTCCATGGAGTAGAGTTTGGCCAGATCCAGCAGGTAGCTGTCGATGTCGTGCAGCAGGGATTGGGAGTGAGGATTATCAGCAGCGTCGGGGTCATTACGCACCTCGCGCACGAAGCTGTCGAGGTTGCTCGACAGCTGGTTGAGACGCTGCTGCACATTGCCATCATTGGCCTTCTCTCGTCCCAGCAGATAAACGGTATCCGTGTTGACCCGGTTGAGGATCAACTCCGCTGCCACGCTGAGTTCGGAGGCCTTCTGCTGCTGACTGAGCAGTTGCCAGCAATAACCGGAGAATGCCAGCAGCGCTACGATGATCAGGCTCAGGACAACACGATTGACCCGTGTCACATTATTCATCCCGTCTAGATTCTCATGTCATGGCCGTGTATCCGCCGACAGAATGCCGAAACCGGATCACTGGCAGTGAAAGATAACTGACTGCTATGTTACCGTTACTCGGCCCTGTCAGTGCAAGAAAGATGTTGCAGGGCTTACGCATACAGGAATTAATTATGTCATTTATCACTACCTATTGTAGTCATTGCTTCACCAAGAACCGCCTGCCTGACGAAAAACTGGATTCAAACGCGAAATGTGGCCGTTGCAAGGCACCGCTGTTTGGTATCACTCCCGTCATGAGCCGCGAGGAACAGTTCGATACCCTGATCCAATCCGACCTTCCCGTCGTGGTCGACTTCTGGGCCAGCTGGTGCGGGCCATGCATACAATTTTCACCAATTTTTCAACAAGTTGCCAGTGAACTTGAACCTAACATTCGCTTTGTCAAGGTCGATACCGAGCAGCAGCAGGCCATCGCGGCCCGCTACGCCATCCGCAGCATCCCCACCCTGATAGTGTTCAAGCAGGGCAAGATAATGGCGCAGCGCAGTGGTTCCCAGCCCAAGAGCCTGTTCAAGGAGTGGCTGGCCTCCTTCATTCCTTCCGCCAAATGATAATTAAATGTTTAATTTTTGTTTGTTTAATGTTTTCACCCACCTTGACTCTGTGAGTCCCGGCATGATTTGACGACTTCCCCCTGTTTCACACAGCGGGATAAATGTAATCTCGGCAACACAACAACAACCATAAATTAACCGAGAGAACGCTATGCACACATCTGCTGTCCCCCCCGCTACCCCATCTCGCTGGCTAGACATCAAATCCGGGATTGTCATCCTGGATACGCTGCTGCTCTGTGCCATGCTGGCCTGGCTACCGTTTGATCCCATGGTCAACAAGGGGCTGGGTATTCTGGTCTTCATCGCCATTCTCTGGCTGACTGAAGCCCTGCACGTGACCATCACGGCCCTGCTGGTGCCACTGCTGGCGACCGTGCTCGGGGTGTTTGACATGAGCAAGTCCCTCACCGACTTTGCCAACCCCATCCTGTTCCTGTTCTTCGGGGGGTTCGCCCTTGCGGCCGCCCTCTCCAAACAGGGGCTGGACGCCCTGATGGCGGGCAAGGTGATGCACCTGGCCAACGGCCATCTGGGTTGGGGCGTCATACTGCTGTTTACCATCACTGCCGCCATGTCCATGTGGATCAGTAACACGGCCACCACCGCCATGATGCTGCCACTGGCCATCGGCATGCTGGCACGGCTCGACAGCAAGCAAGATCGCGCCACCTTCGTGTTCGTGCTGCTGGGGATCGCCTACAGCGCCAGCATTGGTGGCATCGGCACCCTGGTCGGCAGTCCGCCCAACGCCATCGCCGCCGCCCAGATGGGGATTGGCTTCACCGACTGGATGAAATTCGGCATCCCTGTGGTGCTGATCCTGATGCCCTGCGGCATTGCCCTCCTCTATCTGGTCACCCGTCCACAACTCAACCACAGGGTTGAAATCCAGGATGTCACCATCAACTGGACTCGTGAACGCAAGGTCACGCTGACCATCTTCCTGACCACAGTGGTGCTCTGGATTGGCTCGCAGCCCATCTCTAACGCTTTCGGCGGCGTTCCTCAACTCGATACCCTGATCGCCATGGGCGCCATCGTGGCCATCGTCGTTAGCCGCGTCGCCAGCTGGGATGACGTCAACCAGAACACCGACTGGGGCGTGCTGATGCTGTTTGGCGGCGGCCTGACCCTGAGCGCCATCCTCAAGGCCACCGGTACCAGTGCCTTCCTGGCCAGCCACCTGTCGGCCGTGCTCTCCCATGCCAACATCTTCATCGTGTTGCTGATGCTGGCGGCCTTCGTGGTGTTTCTGACCGAACTGGTCTCCAATACCGCCACCGCCGCCCTGCTGATCCCGCTGTTTGCCGGGGTGGCCGAGGCGCTGGGCGTATCCCCCATCGTCATGGCAGTACTGATCGCCATCGGTGCCTCCTGCGCCTTCATGCTACCGGTGGCCACCCCACCCAATGCCATCGTCTTCGCCAGCGGTCATATCCGCCAAAAAGAGATGATGAAGGCGGGGATGGCACTGAATATCGTGTTCACCGTGCTGCTGGCAGTGCTTGCCTACTTTGTCGGAGACATTCTCTGATCCGCTGACTCACACCCAGCAAAAAGCCCTCGCAATGCGAGGGCTTTTTCATATCAAGACGGGATCAACCCGTAATGTTGCAGCGCTTGAGGTTCCAGATCCGATCCACGTAGTCCTGGATAGAACGATCCGAGTTGAACTTGCCCATGGTGGCCGAGTTGATGATGGCCTTCTTCGCCCACAGTGCAGGATCCCGATACCAGGTATCGATCAGCTTGTGAGCTTCGGAGTAGGAGGCAAAATCGGCCAGGGTCAGGTAAGGATCGCCCCCTTCCAGCAAGGAGCGCTTGATGGAGGCGAGTTCACCCGGACGACCCGGCGTGAAGTAGTCGGTATCGAACCAGTCCAGCACAGCCTTGAGCTCGGAGTTGGCATAGTAGAAGTCATACGGGTTGTAACCGCGTCCCTTCAATGCCTTCACCTCGTCCACATTCAGACCGAAGATGGCGCAGTTTTCGGCACCCGCCTCTTCCGCGATCTCGATGTTGGCCCCATCCAGCGTCCCTATGGTGATGGCGCCGTTCAATGCCATCTTCATGTTGCCGGTACCGGAGGCCTCGTAACCGGCGGTGGAGATCTGCTCGGAGACATCGGCAGCCGGGATCAGCTTCTCGGCCAGGCTGACGCGGTAATTCGGCATGAACACCACCTTCAGCTTGCCCTGAATGCGAGCATCGTTATTGACCCGCTCAGCCAGCTTGTTGATGGCATAGATGATATCTTTGGCCAGCTTGTAACCGGGCGCCGCCTTGGAGCCGAAGATGAACACACGCGGGTGCATGTCATAGTCCGGGTTGGCCAGCAGACGACGGTAGAGTGCCATGATGTGGATAAGGTTAAGCTGTTGGCGCTTGTACTCGTGCAGACGCTTGATCTGGATGTCAAAGATCGCCTCGGCGCTCACATCAATGCCGGTTTCGTCCTTGATGACCTTGACCAGCTTCTCCTTGTTATGACGCTTGATGGTCATGAATTGCTGCTGGAACGCCTTGTCGTCAGCAAATTTCACTACGCCACGCAGTTTGTCCAGTTGCAGCGGCCACTCCTTGCCCACCACTTCGTTGTAGAGGCCAGCCAGTTCCGGGTTGCACGCCAGCAGCCAACGACGCGGGGTCACACCATTGGTAACGTTGCACAGCTTCTCTGGCCACAGCTCGGCATACTCAGGGAAGAGATCCTCTTTCACCAGCTTGGAGTGGATCTCGGCCACGCCGTTCACCTTGGAGGAGCCGATCACACCCAGGTTGCCCATGCGCACCTTGCGCACATCTCCCTCTTCGATGATGGAGAGCTTGGCCTTGATAGCATCGTTGCCCGGCCACTTGGGCTCGACCAGCTCGCTCAGGAAGCGGGCGTTGATCTCGTAAATCACTTCCAGATGACGAGGCAATACCTTTTCGAACAGACTGACCGACCACTTCTCCAGCGCTTCCGGCAGCAGGGTGTGGTTGGTGTAGGAGAAGACCTGATAGCAGATGGCCCAGGCAGCATCCCAGTTCAGATCTTCCTCATCCACCAGCATCCGCATCAGCTCGGGGATGGCCACAGTCGGGTGGGTATCGTTGAGCTGAATGGCGATCTGAGCGGCAAAGTTGCTGAAATCCGAGCCATGCACCCGCTTGTAGCGGCGCATGATGTCCTTGATGGAACAGGCACAGAAGAAATACTGCTGGATCAGGCGCAGCTCCTTACCCGCGTCTGTCTCATCGTTCGGATAGAGTACCTTGGAGATGGTTTCAGCCTGGGCTTTCTCGGCCTGGGAGTCGATGTAACCACCGGCGTTGAACACGTCCCAGTCAAAAAACTCGGAGGCGCGGGATTCCCACAAACGCAGTATGTTGACGGTATGTCCACCAAAGCCCACCACAGGGATATCCCAAGGCACCCCTTTGATCTTGCGACCAGCGTGCCACACCTTCTTCAGACCGCCGTTGTCACCAAACACGGTCTCGACATAACCGTAGAGCGGCACGTCTTGCACGGACTCGGGACGGCAAATCTCCCAGGGGTTGCCATATTCACGCCAGGAATCCGGACGCTCTATCTGACGACCATCCTGGATCTCCTGACGGAACAAGCCGTGCTCATAATGGATGCCGTAACCGACAGCCGGGTAATTCAGGGTCGCCAGCGAATCGATGAAGCAGGCGGCCAGGCGGCCAAGGCCACCGTTGCCGAGCGCCATGTCCGGCTCTTGTTCACACAGGTCGGTCAGTTCCAGACCGAGTTCACCCAACGCCTCTTCACACACTTTGTACAGGGAGAGGTTGTGCAGGTTGTTGGAGGTCAAACGCCCCATCAGGAATTCAGCAGAGAGATAGTGAATGGCACGAGTATCTTTCTTGAAGTGAGTCTGCTGAGTGCGGGTCAGGCGCTCGTACACCTGTTCGTTGACGGCGGCTGCGGTCGCTTTCCACCACGCTTCTGGCGAGGCTTTCTGTTCGCTTGTACCCAAGGTAGAACGCAGGTGACGCACGATACTCGCCTTGAGCTGATCTTTATCCAGTTGGAGATCCTGGTCTGTCTTCTTCTTGGTAGCCATAAACCATTTCCTTCGTTACAGAATAATAAAATTGTTATCCCATTAGGGACCGGTGCTGTTGTTCTCTCAGAATATGTTCCGGCGTGGGCATACTAGCTAAAGCTGATGGTTGAAAAGTTAACGCAAGTCACACTTTAACGCATAAAAATGACAGTTCAATCTTGAAAACCCTTTCCTGAAACTGATTAACAACGACCACTTATTTCATTTGAAATCAGCAACTTAATAAATAAATGAAAATATAAACCCGTGAATAGGTTTTCAATCATTGCCAAGTACTGAAAATCCATGAAAATAACTGAAAATACAGTGCGCATTGAAATCGTTTTCAATGCGCACTGTTCATAGGACCAGACTGACGACAATCTATGATGGCGATCTCCCCCCCCTTTAACCATGTGCCTTGAACTGATTGCTCATGGGGTCGTAGTGATAGCCTATCTGCAATAAACGGGTCGCGAGCTGATCCTCCGTCATGTCGTAATAGGCCAATAACTCCTCCAGACCATCGCACTCCAGCCGCAGCTTCTCATTGATGATCCCGAGCAGGATATTGGCATCTATTCGTTGCAAGGTGCTAACGTCCATCCTCATCTCTCCTCTTCACAAAGTGACTGTATAACCATGGGCGCCGGCTCCCACTTTGTCCATAGCCTAAAAAACACCCTCCTTCAGCGAAAAATAAATATCTATTAAAATCAATTGCATGAACATAATTCCTGCAAGCTTGATCACATTATTAGCCATAAATGGCTTGTCACTGGTGTGAGTTGCAACTACTGTATGCACATACAGCATGGTTATTCATACAGGAAAAGCATATGAGCCAGCCCATGAGTCATCCCCTTTTTGCCGCCTCTGTCAGCATGAGCAATCCCTGGCCCACTCGGCATCAAGGCAAGATCGAAGATGAACCTCTCACGGCATCTGCCAGCCAGGAACCGCCGCTGCTCGATGAGCTGGTGAGACTGAGCCACGGCGACACGGGCTGGATCCTGCTCATTGCCCCGCCGGGCCTGCCGGTGGCCAAACAGCTGCAGGCACAGGGGATCAATCCTGATCGCGTGCTGGTGGTACACAGCCCCAAGATCAAAAACTGGCAACGCATGCTGGAGCAGAGTCTGGGTAATGGCCACTGCGCGGCCGTCCTGACCTGGCTGCCTGAGCAGGTCTCGCTGGATCGCGCCAAGCTAAGCAAGCTGGGACAACGCTTCGGGGTGCTGACTCGCTTCTTCGAACCGGCAAGGACCGCCCTCCCCGTTCACAACGGCGCACTGGCCTATGGCGGACAGGATATCTATCTCAACCATTGATACTGGACCGATCGAGCGAAAGGATAAAACCGTGCAAAGGCAGAGTGGGATGAACAGTCGTAGGCACAGACGAGGTCATCAACAAAGATTACAGGGGGGCAAAATATCCCAGTAAGCAACCTTCAAGCAGGACGACCCCGCCTATGAGCCGGTCGCCAATCTGGCCTGCCACGCATAGAAAAAGGCGCCCCTGGGGTCTAATAAGAGAGTGTGAGTCCCAACCCGCGAGGGATAAGGGCCAAAGAGTGAGGGAGGCATGATGCCTCCCTCTTTTTATTGGATGCCAGCCAAGGCAAAGGTGTCAGCCAGATTGACGCGTTAACCCTGGCACAGTTCCTGTCACTCAAGACTTGGAATATTCAGCCACAAAAAATGCTTAACTGACTGATACCAGGCCCTGGAATCGCCTTTTTACGCAGTGCCTATTGTTGAATAGGACCTGCGAGTTGGCCGCTTCACCTGATGGCCGTGAAGCAGCTACCGACAAGTTGGCGACTCAGGAGAGCTTGGTATCGAGCTCGGCAATCTTGGCTGACCAGTAGGCCGGGCCTGTTTCATGTATGTTATTGCCCCGAGAGTCTACCGCCACTGTTACCGGCATGTCTTCCACCTCGAATTCATAGATGGCTTCCATCCCCAGGTCGGCAAAGGCCACCACACGCGCCTTCTTGATCGCCTTGGCCACCAGATAGGCGGCGCCACCGACGGCCATCAGATAAACGGCCTGGTGCTGCTTGATGCTCTCGACCGTCTTGGGGCCACGCTCGGATTTGCCGATCATGCCGATGAGGCCGGTTTCACCCAGCATCATGTCGGTGAACTTGTCCATCCGGGTGGAGGTGGTGGGACCCGCGGGGCCAACCACTTCGTCACGTACTGCATCGACCGGGCCGACGTAATAGATGAAACGGTTGGTAAAATCGACCCCTTCCGGCAGACCTTCTCCCTTCTTGAGCATGTCGGCGATGCGCTTGTGGGCGGCATCACGACCGGTGAGGATCTTGCCAGAAAGCAGCACGGTATCACCGCTCTTCCAGCTGGCAAGCTCCGCCTTGGTGATGCCGTCGACGTTGACGCGACGCACGTTGCCACCCGCTTCACGGGTGATTTCCGGCCAGTCGCTCAGTTTCGGCGGGGTCAGTTCGGCGGGGCCTGAACCATCCAGTTCGAAGTGAACGTGACGGGTGGCGGCGCAGTTGGGGATCATCACTACCGGCTTGGAGGCCGCGTGAGTCGGGGCGCTCTTGACCTTCACGTCCAGCACTGTGGTGAGGCCGCCCAGACCCTGGGCACCAATCCCCAGCTTGTTGACCTTGTCGTAGAGCTCGACTCGCAGCTGCTCTTCGGTGGTCTCGGGACCACGGGCGATCAGCTCCTGAATGTCGATGTGCTCCATCAGGGCCTCTTTGGCCAGTACTGCGGCTTTTTCGGCGGTACCGCCGATACCGATGCCCAGCATGCCGGGCGGACACCAGCCTGCGCCCATGGTCGGCACGGTTTTCAGCACCCACTCAACCACATCATCAGAGGGGTTGAGCATCACCATCTTGGATTTATTCTCGGAGCCGCCGCCTTTGGCCGCGATGCTCACTTCCACCTTGTTGCCGGGGATCATATCGATATGCACCACAGCAGGGGCATTGTCTTTGGTGTTCGTGCGACTGCCGGCCGGATCGGCCAGCACCGAGGCGCGCAGCGGGTTGTCAGGATTGGTGTAGGCACGGCGGGTACCTTCGTCCACCATCTCCTGCACTGTCATGTCGCTGTCCCACTGGACTTGCATGCCGATCTTGACGAAACAGGTCACGATGCCGGTGTCCTGGCAGAGCGGACGATGCCCTTCGGCGGACATGCGGGAGTTGATCAGGATCTGGGCCAGGGCATCCTTGGCGGCCGGGTTGATCTCGCGGTCATAGGCAGCCTTGGCAGCATGGACGAAATCGAGGGGGTGATAGTAGGAGATGTACTGCAGGGCGTCGGCGACGGAATCGATAAAATCCTGTTTTTTAATGATGCTCATATCATCCTCACTGGTCCTTGTCTTCACCATGACGGCAGAGCAAGGGCTTCCATATAAGCCGTGCTTCGGTGTGGTGGTGCCAGGCGAGGTGCCTGCCGATCCGAGAGACAACGGCGTGTTTTTTCTAAAAATTCCGGCGCCTATGATACGCTTGCCCCCCCGTACCGGCTAGGGAGCAGGGTGCAAACTGTTGCCTGTGTAACAAAAAATGAAACCAACTCTTCATATCCACCATTTTGATCACCAGACGACGCTGCATGCGCTGTTTACTCGTCTGCATCATCAGCCCTGGGCCATGTTGCTGGAGTCGGCCGGCCCTCAAGGGGCGGACAACCGTTTTGACATCATCACAGCCGACCCGCTGGCGACCCTGCAGACC